>JBBSDD010000090.1:0-8483 GCA_038249755.1 Flavobacteriales bacterium
CTGAACTTTCATCCGACTCCATTCAGCGAACTTACGAAGGCCTCGATTTTTCTGTTTCGGAAGAAGATAAACGCCTGCGTGCTGAAGTCGAGGCACAGGAGCAATATGCACTCTCTACTGGGTCGCCATATTCAGCAGAGAGCATCGGCTTGCCGGGGATTTTCTTTTTTACGCCTGTTCGGGGTGTTGTCACAGCTTCGTTTGATTTTACAAGCGGACACCTCGGCATTGACCTCGCCACGGAGGAAGGCGAACCCGTGAATGCGGTGTATGATGGCACCATCGTCATGGCTTCGTTCACGTCCGACGGGGGCAATGTCATACAAATTCAACATCCCAACAACCTCATTTCTGTTTACAAACACAATGCGGTTCTTCTGAAAAAAGTGGGTGACCAGGTGAAATCAGGACAGTCCATTGCCATCTCGGGCAATACCGGAGAATTCTCCGATGGTCCACACCTTCACTTCGAACTCTGGTACAATGGCACACCGCTGAATCCCCAGGAATTTATCGCTTTTTCTTCTTAAAAATGGAAATCAAATCACTCGCAAGCAAGCCCTTGGCCTGGTATACCAAAAGGAAGGTCGACAAATGGAAACGTCGGGCTGAAGAAACGCAGGAGGCCATTTTCAGGTCACTGATCTCAAAAGCAGCGAAAACCGCATTTGGCGTAGACCATAAGTTTGAAGCAATACAGGATTATGATCGCTTTCGCGAAAATGTCCCGGTGCGCGACTATGAGCAACTCAAGTCCTATTTTGACCGCCTTGTGACGGGAGAAGCCGATGTGCTCTGGCCGGGCAAACCGATGTATTTTTCCAAAACCTCGGGTACCACTTCCGGTGTGAAGTATATTCCAATAACGGCAGATTCCATGCCCCACCACATCGAGGCAGCCCGCAGTGCTTTGCTGCTTTACATCGCCCAAACAGGACATGCGGAATTTGTGGATGGAAAAATGATTTTCCTGCAGGGCAGCCCCGTGCTTACCAAAACAAAAGGCATAGACACGGGCAGGCTTTCGGGCATCGTAGCCCACCACATACCTTCTTACCTGCAAAAGAACCGATTGCCCGGTTTTGAAACCAACAGCATCGAAGACTGGGAAACAAAAGTAGACACGATTGTTACCGAGACGATGGGGGAGGATATGCGTCTCATTTCCGGTATTCCGAGTTGGGTGCAGCACTACTTTGAAAAACTGCTTGACCGCAGCGGAAAGGATTCGATTAAAGATTTGTTTCCAAATTTCAAGCTCTTTGTATATGGCGGTGTAAACTTCGAGCCATACCGGGCCCGGTTTGAAAAATTGATCGGGCGCTCTGTTCCCGGTATCGAAACCTATCCGGCCAGCGAGGGTTTCATCGCTTTTCAGGACGATCAGAACAGCGCATCCCTGCTACTCAATACCGATGCCGGGATATTTTTTGAGTTCATTCCCGCCGACAAATTCTTTGAAGAAAATCCGCCCCGGCTCCGGCTTCACGAAGTGGAAATCGGGACGAATTACGCCCTCGTGCTTTCGACCAATGCCGGATTGTGGGCATACAGCATCGGCGACACGGTGAAATTTACCTCCAAAAATCCGTACAAAATCCTGGTCACAGGGAGAATCAAACATTTCACTTCCGCCTTTGGAGAGCACGTGATCGCCGAAGAGGTGGAAGGCGCCATGCAGGAAGCCGCCGCAAGTCAGGGTGCAGAAATCATCGAGTTTACGGTCGCTCCACAGATCAATCCCGCAGAGGGTTTGCCTTATCACGAGTGGTTGGTGGCTTTCGCCAAAAAACCCAGGGATGAAGAGGCTTTTGTCGCACATCTCGACACCTTGCTTCAGCAGAAAAACATTTATTACAAAGACCTTATCGCAGGCAAAATTCTCCAGCCCCTCAAAATCACCAGCCTTCAGAAAGAAGCCTTTAATCATTTTATGAAATCGCAGGGCAAGCTGGGTGGTCAGAACAAAGTGCCGCGGCTGAGCAATGACCGGAAGATTGCGGATGCGCTGGGGGAGTGGATGGAAAAATGAACATAAAATAACCAGCACCTGGCACTTGTCTTCTTGACGATAGGAGTTCGAAACAACCTTTTGACACACCAAAACAGAAAAACACCATCATGAATCGTCTTGCTAAACACGTCCGTATCTTTCTTTATTGAGTGTCATCCCAAGGAATGTTGCCAACTCTGACGCTGGGCAAATCATCCCACCCCCACATTTTCAGGACGTTTATAATTCGCTCGACCTTGCTCTTGTAACATCGGGATTTTCTGAATAGTAGCATAGAAGTTTCTTTCTTAAATCCCGGATTGCATCATGTCACTATGTTCATTGGCTCATCGGGATTAACCGACCGATTGGTCATTTTGAAATAAATCCGATATGGATTTTGACAGTAAAACGGCCATCTGTCAAATTTTTGTCTTTTTTGACAGAAAGCGGGTTTTCTGTACATCAATCCACCACCAATTTCTCCATACCTGCATCGCCGTTTTCCAGGCATGTTATCACCGAAATATAGAAGTACTAAAATCTGCCATAAACCATCCAAAAACTTCCTGTCACACCCCTTCCGCTTTCTCTTATCTTTGCCACTTGATATGGAAGAATCCGGCAAAAAACGAATAGCCATTCTCGGCTCCACAGGCTCCATTGGCACACAGGCACTTGATGTGATTGGTGCACATCCGGACCGATTTCAGGTGGAAGTACTCACCGCAGGTTCGAACGCGCAATTGCTCATGGAACAGGCGCTGAAGTTCAAGCCCAATGCGGTGGTGATTCAGGATGAGTCGAAATACAAATGGTTAAAAGATCAACTTTTTGATCAGGACATCAAGGTATTTTGCGGCGATCAGGCCCTTGCGGAAATCGTGGAAATGGATACCATCGATTTGGTGCTCACAGCACTGGTAGGATTTTCGGGACTCAAACCCACCATGAAAGCCATTGAAAGCGGCAAGCAAATCGCCCTGGCGAACAAAGAAACACTCGTTGTAGCCGGAGAATTGGTTACCAAAGCCGCTTCCGAAAAAGGGGTGAATATATATCCTGTCGACAGCGAACACTCAGCCGTCTTTCAGTGTTTGGCTGGTGAATTCCACAACCCGATTGAAAAAATCTATCTCACTGCTTCAGGCGGCCCCTTCCGGGGAAAAACATACGACGAATTGCATACCGTGACCCGCGCCCAGGCATTGAAACATCCGAATTGGGATATGGGAGCCAAGATTACCATAGATTCTGCGTCGATGATGAACAAAGGTTTGGAAGTGATTGAAGCCAAATGGCTTTTTAATCTACGACCCGATCAAATTGATGTGGTGGTTCACCCCCAATCCATCATTCACAGCATTGTGCAATTTGAAGATGGCAGCATGAAGGCCCAGATGGGTTTGCCGGATATGAAGCTGCCCATTCAATATGCCCTTGGATATCCGGAGAGATTAAAATCAGATTTTCCGCGTTTTGATTTCATGAAATACCCATCTCTGACTTTTGAGAAGCCCGATTTTGAAGCTTTCAAAAATCTCGGGTTGGCTTTTGACGCCATGTTTCGCGGTGGCAATGCGCCTTGTATCCTCAATGCCGCCAATGAAATAGCCGTAGATGCTTTCCTGAAAGAGAAGATTACCTTTACAGGCATGTCTGATATGATAGCCACGTGCCTGGAGAAGATTGCGTATATTTCAAAACCCAATCTTGCAGATTATTCTGATACCGACAAAGCGACACGCGAATTTGCCCGCGCCATATCTCAAAAACAAGGCATTGCCAGATAACTTTCCAACGAAAAAATGACTGAAATTCTTATAAAAGCTGCCCAGTTTATTCTGAGCCTCTCCATACTTATCGTTTTGCACGAGTTGGGACATTTTATCCCGGCCAAGCTTTTCAAAACACGCGTAGAAAAATTCTACCTCTTTTTCGATCCCTGGTTTTCCATTTTCAAAAAGAAAATCGGACAAACAGAATACGGCATCGGGTGGTTGCCCCTCGGTGGCTACGTGAAAATATCTGGTATGATCGACGAATCGATGGATACGGAACAAATGAAACAACCTGCCCAACCTTGGGAATTTCGCGCCAAGCCTGCATGGCAGAGGCTCATTATCATGGTTGGGGGTGTGACGGTGAATGTGATCCTCGCGTTTTTCATTTTTGCCATGATGTTGTTTGCCTGGGGCAAGGAATACATCCCAAATGAAAATTTGGTGTATGGTGTTTATGCCGACTCCCTGATGATCGACAATGGGTTTCAGCATGGCGATCAAATCGTTTCTGTCGGTGGTGAGGTTCCCAAAACTTTGGCAGAAGTTGGTCAATTGATTCTTGTAAATGACGGACGGAATATAGACGTGCGGCGCGATGGAAAATTGACAACCATCCAACTTCCGCCCGATTTCGAACAGGAGATATTGAAACGCGGCAGCAAGGCAGGATCACTTTTTTCGGAGCGTTTTCCTGCAGTGGTGGATTCTGTAGCTCCTGAAACTCCTGCCAGCAAGGCAGGCCTGATGAAAGGAGATAAATTTCTGCGCATCAATGACAAGCCGGCTGCTTATATGCAGGATGTTTGGGCAGCTGTGCGCTCTCAGCCAAATGAAAATATCAAACTTGAAGTGGAACGAAACGGTGAGGTGGTGGCCACAGATGTGACCGTGGGTGAAAACGGGACCATTGGATTTATTCCCAAGTCGGGCCTCGAATTTTTTGAGCTGGAAAAGGAAACATATGGGTTTTTAGAAAGTTTTCCGGCAGGTGTAGCCGAAGGAACCAATATCATGGTGAATTATGTCAAATCACTGAAATTGCTTTTCAGTTCTGAAGGTGCCAAACAGGTGGGTGGATTTGTAATGATTGGAAACTTATTTGACGATCAATGGAATTGGGTGCGCTTTTGGCAAATGACGGCCTTGTTGTCGATTATTCTGGCTGTCATGAACATCCTGCCTATTCCTGCGCTAGATGGGGGGCATGTGATGTTCTTATTGTATGAGATGATAGCGGGTAAACAGCCGAATCAAAAGTTCATGGAGTATGCACAACTAGCTGGATTGGCCATATTGGTTACGCTCTTGCTCTATGCCAATGGTATGGATCTTTTCAGATGGTATTCGGGAACGTAGTTTGGTAACTATTGCAAAATTTGGCCGTAATATTGGCAAATCCCTGAAAAATGGAAGTTGAAGTAATTGATATTGAAGGTTTAAAAAAGTTGTCTGGCAATGATTTGGCCTTCGTAAATGAAATTTTGAAATTATACAGGGAGCGAACCACCAGAGATGTGGAAGAACTTCGTGTGGCTATGAAATTGGAAGATTGGAACACAATCCGGTTTGTGGTTCATCGGATGAGGTCGGCTGCAGTTCCACTTGGCCTGAAAAATCTTGTGATTCACCTCAAGCATATTGAACTTGGAATCCGCGATAATAAATTGCAAAATATCGGAGATCATCTTGATCACGTATTTCAAATTACTGAGACTGCCATGCAGGACGCCAAGCAGAAATTGTTTTTAACATCTGTTTAGACTTCACCTATTTTTTTATCTTTACTCCCTCAATGGCAGAAAATAAAGACCGAATTCTTCTCGTTGACGATGAGATAATCACGTTGAAAATAACAAGGAAACTCTTGTTGGAGAATGGTTATGACGTCGATATTGCCGGAGGTTCATCGGAGGCTATGAAACATCTCGGTGCCCGGAAATACAACCTCGTTATTATTGACATTACCATGCCCACCATCAGTGGTTTTGATCTCATCCAACTGATGCAGAGTTTTGATTACAGCGTACCCGTTATCTTCCTGAGCAACAACGACAACGACTGGACCATCGAAGAGGCTTACAACATGGGTGCCCGCAGGTTTGTAAGCAAAGAAACAGAATTCAATTACCTCCCTTCCATCGTCAAGGATATTTTGGCGGAAGCCTGATATCTCAATAAAGGTTAAGTCCTTACAGGCTCGTCTAATTCACGTTTCTCTAAAAAAATAATTGGCTTTTATCCGCAGGTCGGTATATGTCTAGGGATCTTGTGTGTATGTTTTTCATTCAAACATTTGCCTGAGATTAAGCCTACCTTTGTATTGTGAATTTAATACTCGGTCAGGGCATTGCTGGTACTGTGCTCGCCCTCACATTGCTTAGGCGGGGAAAGCCAGTCGTTGTAATCGATGATGGCCATCGAAGCGCCAGTTCAACTGTGGCCGCCGGACTTTGGAATCCCATCGTTTTCCGACGGATCAACAAAAGTTGGATGGCGGATGAACTGATACTATCGCTGGATGAATTTTACCGGTCAGCTGAAGAATTGCTTCAGGTCAAATTTTATCATCCCATTCCGCTTTGGAGAATTCACAGCAGTGATCTGGAGAATGTCCTTTGGACGGAAAAGATGGATGATCCGGAGTTTGCGCCATACCTTGATCGGAGCGTGCACAACAGTGCATATCGCTTTCCTACATTTGAGTTTGAAACGGGAATTGTAAATCACGCTGGCTATCTGGATGTTGATTCCTTTTTGACCCATTCCAGAAAGTATTTTGATTCGCTGGGGATTATGCGGATTGAGCATTTCTCTCTCCCTGAAAATGTTTCGGAATTCCAATTTTTGGAAATTGAAGGGCAAAGGCCCGAACGCGTGATCGATTGCACGGGTCATCTCGCTGCAGCCGGACATTTGTTTGGTTATTTGCCATTTGCCCTTGCGAAAGGCGAGCTACTAACCATCAAATGTCCCGGACTGGAGCTGCGTAAAATTTTTAACGCAGGGTTTTTTCTATTGCCGTTGGGAAACGATGAATACCGGGTTGGGGCTACTTTTGAATGGGATGAACTGGACAATGTCCCGACCGAAAAAGCGAAATCAGAATTGCTCGTCAAATTTCAAAAATGGATCAATCTCCCCTTTGACATTGTCGATCACAAGGCGGGTGTAAGGCCTGCTGTTCAGGACCGCCGGCCTTTGATCGGCAGGCATCCGGAGGTGGAAAATCTTTATCTGTTTAATGGAATGGGGACCAAAGGCGTGATGCTCGCGCCTTTGATGGCTCATCAATTGGCCGCCTACATTTTTGAGGGAGAGCCTTTGCTGGAAGAAGCAGATATCGTACGATTCTCGAAATATTTCAAACCCGAAAAGTCTGTATAAAAAAACGTCCGGAAGGTTTTTCCGGACGTTGGTATAATCGTTTTGGGATTTTCGTACTCCCGGAGTCATCAATGATTTATAGCGAGCTTGGCAACGGTTGAACCGGACGCCGTTCGAACATGAATCAGGTAAATTCCTGTAGTCAGATTTTCGGTGGTGAATGCCAGTGTTTGAATTTCACCTCCTTCAAAAGTCCTGTATAGGTGGTCGACTTCCTTGCCCGACACATCCACAATTCGGATATCCGCATAGGCATCATCTTCGCTTGCGTTAAACCGGATCATAACTTCTTCATGCGCCGGATTTGGCCATACATCCACAACCATGTTGCCTCCACCGAATCGATAATCTTCGGAAGTACTGGTCTCGTCGTCATCATAAGCAATCATTCCCGCGGCTGCCGGAGCCATCGTAATTAAGCATGAGGTGCCGTAATCTCCCCAGGTTGGTCCCTGATACATTTTAGGGCGTGTCCATACGGCATACGTTCTACCAACCTGCAACTGAGGAAACCAATTTAATCTGAAATTGGGATTGTTTCCATTGGGACTGATTACCTCATATACATTAAAAGGTGGTGACATTTCCTGAAATTTGAACATCCAGTTGCTCAATAAAAATTGGTTGACAGGCCATGCGGAACGTATAATTGAAGTGGGTATCAGGCCTGTTTTGCCGCAGTCTGTTGCGATCAACTGGGTGGTAGGCACGTGGGCCACGGCGGCGAAGATATTGCCACCACTGAGAACGCCCTGACCATTGTGGTAAACCTTGAAATAATATTCATGACCGATGATGGTATTGTTGACAATCACAACTTCGTTGACGTTGCCGGCAAAAGCGTTTTGGCAGAGAATCGGTGCTCCATTGCAATCATCATAGACTTCCACAGTGGCATTCAGATTGCTGATACCATTCCGGCGGGCCATAATGAACATATTTTCGTGGGTGGCCGTGAATTTGAACCACATGCTACGTTGTTCGACGGTACTTGAAAGACATCCCATTGCATTGCTCAATTCACCGTCCAACAGGTTGGCAGGAATTTGAGATTCAGCGAAAGTGGGTTTGGCTGTGATCTCTTGGGCGAAGGAACAACTGCCGCCATCGTTGTAGGAGCCGAGGTTTTCGATACTTATCTGGTATTCCAATTCATTATCGCATCCTGGCATCGTTATGGGATTAATTGAACTCGGTGCCGTGTGATTAACCTGCATCATGTAGAAACCCTTTGGTAGAGACATGGAAAAATCCTGCGAGCAAAGACTATTTCCATCAGATAAGTAAAATTGATTACCTGGAGGATAAGGGTTTTCTTCGTA
>JBBSDD010000091.1:0-8452 GCA_038249755.1 Flavobacteriales bacterium
AATACAACAAAGGGATTACTAACGTGATCCCATTTGGCGGTACCTACACCGTTTAAAAAGCGGTAAAATACTAAGGGTCAGACATAATACCTAATACTTAATACCTAATACAACAAAGGGATTACTCCGTGATCCCAGAGGGGGGACCTACACCGTTCAAAAACCCGCGGGTCTCCTGCGTCGACCCTGGTTTTTTCATGCAAAAATTTTCACTGAAGCGAGCTTCGTGAAAATTTTTGCATGAAAAAACCCACCACGCTGCGCGTGGTGGGTTTTTGAACGGTGCGGAGAAGGAGGGATTCGAACCCCCGGTACCTTACAGTACAACGGTTTTCAAGACCGCCGCGTTCGACCGCTCTGCCACTTCTCCGGCGCAAAGGTAATCCTTTTGTCATATTTGCAATGCAGGAATGTAAGATTTGAGAAAATGTGGCATGGCCCGGCATAAAGTATTTTGTAACTTCACCATTCGCCACAAGATTTATAAAATGAAAAATTGTCTTTCGACGCTGATTACCATATTCCTGAGCCTCACCCTGGGCTTTCAGCAGGTGGATGCCTCTCCCCTCGCCGTCTTCAATTACAAGGTTTTTTATGTGCCCGGCACAGGTCCAATGATTGAAACTTATCTGGATTTTCAGGGAGAATCTGTGATTTTACAACCCGATGAAAGTGGCGCATTGATAGGTCAGATTGAAATCATTCTGATTTTCAAATCAATGATCACCTCAGAAATTGTCGCTTACGACAAGAAGGTACTGGCAACACCTCCTATGTCTGAAACGGATGTAGTTGATTTTATTGACATACAGCGCTTTGCCATACCCGCAGGAATGTACGAAATGGAGATACAATTCGTCGACTTGTTGGAAGAAAAAGGAAACAGAATTACGTCCATCCAGGAGATAACCATTCCAGCAATGACCGCTGACATGTTTTTTTCTGATATTCAATTAATTTCAGCTTTTAAAAAATCCGCTGAGCAGGATATTTTTACCAAATCCGGTTACGACATCATTCCCATGGTGAGCGATAATTTTTTGAATCCAAATATGTCGGAGGTGATCATCTACGGTGAGTTTTACGGAGCTGACAAATTGGGAGCGGACGACATGTTTCTCCTCACTTCGTACATGAAAGATGTGGATTCGGGAGCCGAGGTTGAAAGTACACGAAAATATGAACGCCGTCCGACAGCGGAAGTATCCCCTTTCCTCACCCGGATCGATATCACAGATCTGCAGGACGGACGTTACGAACTGGTGGTGGAAGCACGCAGCAAGGATCAAAAATTACTGGCTTCTCAGGCGCATTTTGTGGCCCGAACGCATCCCGGATCAATGGATCAATACACCGAAATCACTCCCGAAGAAGCTGCGTCCAGCTGGGTGAACCGCTTCCGCGTAAAAACGGAAATGCTTGAAAACATCAGATCTCTCAGACCCATTGCATCGGATGCAGAGTTGTTTGCCATGGACAATACCTTTACGAATGCCTCAACTTTAGAATTGTCCTATCTCCAGCAATTCTTTTATGCTTTTTGGGAAACACGGGAAGAGAAAGACTCTGAAGGAGCCTGGCTTGCTTACAAGGAACAGGTGGATATTGCCCAAAAACAATTTGGAACCCGAAACAAACGCGGATACGAATCCGACCGCGGACGTGTATATTTGAAATATGGTCCGCCCGTTGATATTACCGACAGGGCAAATGAACCGTCTTCATATCCCTACCAGATTTGGCGCTATTACAAAGCTGATCGTTGGAACAATGTCAAGTTTATATTCTACGATCCCACGTTGCTTGCCAGTGATTACGAGTTGCTGCATTGTGATTATATCCCTGGAGAAATCAGAAATCCCCAGTGGAAATTGCTGCTTGAACAACGGAATACACCCATGAACAATGTTGATCGGCAGGAAGGCCGCGACCATTTCGGTGGACGAATAGACCAGCTATTCGAAAATCCGCGCTAAATTCGCAGGCCGAACCCGAAGCCTGATTGAAAGCCTCTATTGTTATTCTCAACTACAACGGATCCTCACACCTGACCCGTTTCCTTCCATCTGTAATCAATACCTGCCCATCTTGGGCTGAGGTGATCGTGGCCGACAATGGGTCGACCGACAATTCAATAGAATTGCTTCGGTCAGATTTTCCGCAAGTCAGAATTATTCAGATCGATGGAAATTACGGATACGCTGGCGGTTACAACCGCGCTCTCAGCCAGGTGAAATCAGAATATTACGCCCTCGTAAACAGCGATGTACAAACCACGGACAAGTGGCTCGATCTCATTATCGATGAAATGGATCAGGCACCGGAAATTGTCGCGGCCCAACCCAAAATAAAAGACGTCAATAAAAAGGACCATTTCGAATACGCCGGCGCTTCAGGTGGTTTTCTCGACAAAAATGGTTATCCATTTTGCAGGGGTCGTCTTTTTGACACTTGCGAACGTGATATTGGGCAGCACAACGATGTCAGGGAAGTATTTTGGGCCTCGGGGGCCTGCCTCGTAATCCGGTCAGAAAATTTTCACCAGGCAGAGGGTTTTGACGAAACGCTCTTTGCCCATATGGAGGAAATTGATCTTTGCTGGCGGCTCAAAAATGCGGGGCACCGCATTTATTGTTATCCGGCCTCCGTGGTATACCATCTGGGGGGCGGGACCCTCGCTGTGCAGAATCCGCGAAAAACATTTCTGAATTTCAGGAACAACCTCCTGATCCTCATCAAAAATGACTACCGCAAGAATACGTTTCGCCGCATGGTCAAAAGACTGATTCTGGATGGAATCGCTGCATTTGTGATGGGTTTTCAAAGCGGACCGAGCCACTTTTTCGCTGTGATGCGCGCCCATTACCATTTTTACAGCCATTTGCCCAGTTACCTGAAAAAGCGAAATTATTGGCGGGAAAAGGCAGTGAAATTAAACCGCACAGGTCTGTTTCGCTACAGCATTGTGAAGGCCTATTTCCTGGAAAAGACAAGGGTTTTTGGTGCGCTCGAAAGTCGCTATTTTGTGCGTCAGGACCGCAAGAGATGATGGAGCGCCAGGCGGTAACCATCTAATCCAAAACCCACCACGACACCTTTCGCATATCGACTCACGAAAGAATGGTGGCGGAAAGTCTCCCGACCAAAAATATTGGAAATATGCACCTCCACAACCGGAATTGAAACAGCAGCAACCGCATCTGCCACAGCGATTGATGTATGACTCAGGGCAGCAGGATTCAAAATGATGCCTTCCGCCCCATCCCCTTGCGCACCCTGAATGGCATTTACCATATCAGATTCCTCATTGGTTTGGAGATATTGGATCAGAAGATCAGGAAAATCCTGTTTTAACCCATTCAAAAAATCTTCAAAACTTTCGGATCCATAAAGCAGGGGTTCACGCTTGCCCAACAAATTCAAATTAGGTCCGTTGATAATTAATATGGATTTCAAGAAATGGCGTTTTAATTCTGGCCAAATTTACAGAAGTGAATGAAATATATCTGATTGGACTGGAAAACCCTCGCAAAAGAATTTAAAGCTTATCTGAGATTGGAGAAATCCCTGAGCAGAAACTCCATAGCGGCCTATGGCAATGACATCCGAAAACTCCACCAATACTTCGAAGAACTCGGTACCGCCATTTCTCCAATTCGGGTGACGTATGATGATCTGGCAGGATTTATTCACCACACCGCCCGAAATGGCTATGAACGCGGCACCCAGGCCCGGCTGATTTCCGGCATTCGCGCTTTTTTTCACTACCTGATGTTGGAAGATCTCAGACCCGACAACCCTTCGGAATTGCTGGAATCACCGCGACTTCAACGAAAACTGCCCGACACCCTGAGCCATCCGGAAATCGTGGCCATGTTGGAGTCATTTGATTTGAGCACCATCGAAGGCACCCGAAACCGGGCCATGCTCGAAACGCTTTACAGCAGCGGTTTACGCGTCAGCGAATTGACCGGTTTGCAAATTTCCCACCTCTATCTCAAAGACGGATACCTGCGGGTGATTGGCAAAGGCGACAAAGAACGATTGGTACCCATTGGCCCGCAGGCCATGAAATATATCACTCAGTACAAAGACCACTTCCGCAACCATTTGGCGATCGACAAATCCTTCAGCGACACACTTTTTCTCAATTACCGTGCGCGGCCACTGAGTCGGGTTTCCGTATTTAAAATTGTGAAAAAAGCCGCTCTGGACGCTGGAATCCGAAAGACCATCAGCCCCCACACCCTGCGCCATTCATTCGCCACACACCTCGTGGAAGGCGGGGCGGACCTGCGCGCTGTGCAGGAAATGCTCGGCCACGAAAGCATCACAACCACAGAAATTTACACCCACCTCGACCGTACTTATCTGCGCGACAACATCCTGAGTTTTCATCCGCGCAACAAAGCACTACCAGCCGTTGATTGAAACCATTTGCGACGGCGGTTTTCCAAAATGATGGCCATATGTAAGGGGATATATTCGGCGACAAGCCACAACCATTTCGGTCCAAAAGGATCTGAATAATGGCTGTAGCTAAACCAAATGGTAAAGCTCCAGACCAAAATCAATGGCCTGTTTGACATGATGGCGAGATACACCACGATGATGCCATACCAGGGATGCACTGTCGTGGAAAGCAGATAAAAGACCAGATAAACCAAAAGTGCAGTTTCTTCCGGCAGTATCCGTCTGCCTTTCCAGGAAATAAAAACAATGAGCACAAAGGCCAGCAGTCCAAGACCCGGACCGATCGTGGCAATCACATTGTAGCCCTTCCATTGGGATCCGATCCAACCGACGAGATAATACACCGACGCATTGAATTCAAAATGATGGAAGTATAAGCCCAATCCTTCGCCTACGCCCGAAACGAGAAACCAGGGAATTGTCAGGGTCAATATCAGCACAGCTGCTACGAGCGCAAAAACCCATCGGTCTCTTCCCTTTGCCTGAAACCAAAATACCGGCGCGATCATCAAGGGTGTGAGTTTTATGAGAATACTTCCCGACCAGGCTATTCCCGCTTTCGCGAAATTTTTAGCCCCGAACTCAGCGAAACCCACAGCCAACCAAGGGATCATCGCAGCTTCAAAATGCACGTTGCCGATACCCTCCGCGACCACGAGTGGATTGAGCAAATATGCGGCAATGAGCCAAATCTTTTCGCGAAAACGAAAAAGGAAATACAAAAAAAGTCCGCCCTCTGAGAGCAGAATAAGGAGCCGTAAAACATTGACGCCCTGTAGCAAATTATTTCCCGAAAGGAAGGAAGCTATCGCGAAAAACAGCTGATTGAGCGGTGGGTAAACACTCGCAAATTCAGGCGAATTCATACCGGAAAGCAGCGTTTCTGCGAATTGCGGATTTGCAAAAGTTGCTGTATCAACCGCACTGGGAGCCACACCATACGGAATCAGGCCCTCGGTGATGAGCAATCCATCCCACAGAAATCTGAAGAAATCATCGCTTAGCCAGGGCAAATTGAAAAAGAAAGGCAATCGCACCGCCAATATGATGATGACCAGGGCCGGAATTGAAAATGCCACATTTTTATACCAGCCCAAAGCATAAAGCGCAAATAAAATTGAATAAATGATGATCATTTCCGCGAAAGCGGACCGGGGAATATGCGCGAGAAAAATAAAAAGCAGGACATAGATCAGTACAGAAAGTGACAGAAATATGCGACGTGCCTTCACGCGGTGGCGTGTTTTACAGAGTAGAAAAAAACGGCGGCAAACCCAAATGCCAACATGGCGTGTAGCGGAATGAATCCCCACTCACCCATCAAAAAGCCGTAGACGAGGGCAACGAGAAAATACAAGAAAAACAACCCTTCAAACCAGGTAATAATTGGAATTTTTCTACTGAGGTATTGTTTGTCAGTCCATTGCCCGGTTTTGCCGACAATATTCCATTTCGGGGTGCGAATAAATGGGGTGCGCTTGCCGGCATATCCGAGAATAGCAGCCCTTGCATTGTGCAGGCTCATGCCCATCGACATGCTCAGAAAAGCCGGATACAACCAAAAAAAAGCCAATCGGCCGCGCGCACGATCGGCTTTGCGGAAAGCGCTGTAATAATACCATGCGAGGATAAAAAAACTGAACAACAACACGGCTCCAATATGAAAAAGGTTTTCGTATTCCGGATTTTGGTGTTTAATAAAAATCAGCGGCAGGGAAAACAAAGCACAAATGACTATCCAGATAAAAATGGATGAATTCAACAAGTGAAAAAAAGCGTGAACCCTTGTTGAAAATGGCAGTTTTTTTCGCGAGAGCACGGTGAATAGGTGTTTGACGGCACATTCTGCTGCGCCCTTATTCCAGCGGTACTGCTGGTTTTTGAGGGCATTCATTTCGGCGGGCAATTCGGCTGGCGAAACCGAATCTTCAAGAAAATCGAATTTCCAACCTTTGAGCTGGGCGCGGTAGCTGAGATCCAAATCTTCCGTAAGGGTGTCGGCACTCCAACCACCGGCATCTTCAATGCAGGTTTTGCGCCAGATACCCGCCGTACCATTGAAATTGATAAAATGCGACCCAAGATTCCTGCCGGTTTGTTCGATGGTAAAATGGGCGTCGAGCGCAAATGCCTGCACCATGGTAAGCAGGGAATAATTGCGGTTGAGATGGGCCCACCGGGTTTGAACCATGCCCACTTTTTCATCTGCAAATCGTGGAATGGTGCGCAGCAAAAAGTCTGTGGGCGGGATAAAATCGGCATCAAAAATGGCCACAAACCGGGCGTCATTGTGCTCAAGTCCATACTGCAAAGCACCAGCCTTAAAACCAGTGCGGTGCGGACGTTTCACATGCGTGATTTTAAATCCGAGACTTTTCCAATGGGCCACCCGCGCGGCTGCCAGCTCAAAAGAGTTGTCGTCACTGTCGTCCAACACCTGAATCTCCAAAAGTTCCCGGGGATAATCCAGCGCGCAGGCGGCATCGATCAGCCGCTCCACCACGTATTGCTCATTGTACACCGGGAGCTGCACCAAAACAGCTGGCCATTTGACCTCGATGTCCGGAGAAGCGGCCACATGCCGGTTACGCCGGTATTTTATCAACAGCGAAAGCTGCACCAGGCTGTACAGAAAGATAAAAAACATGCCCACCGCATAAATGCCGATGACAAACCAACTCCAACTAAACATGTCGCAAAATTGTCAGGATTATTTTATATCCGGCCATAAAAGTGCCCCGAATGGTACCGGTAATTTTTGAAACACCTTTGCGCCGTCTGTATTTCACCGGATGTTCAGCATAGGGTATTTTTTTCTTCAGGACTTTCACTTGCATTTCCACGGTCCAGCCAAAATCTCTGTCCTGCATGCCGATTTCTTCCAATGCCCGCCAGGTGATGGCCCGAAACGGTCCCAAATCTGTAAATTTCGCACCGTAGAGCACGCGCATCAACGAGGTAGCCAACCAGTTTCCAAAAATTTGCTGGGGCATCATGGCCCCTTTCTCGCGGGTGGACCGACTGCCAATGACCAATTCTGCTTTTCCATCCAGAATGGGTTGAATCAGATCGGTCATTTCTTCGGGATGGTCTGAATAATCGGCATCCAAAAATACGACAATGTCGGGCTTTAATTCCTGCTTCCGCAAAAAATCGAGTCCTTTTAAACAGGCGGCTCCGTAGCCCTGATGATTCTCCGCGACCACCACGGCGCCGGCTTCGCGGGCAACGCGCGCAGTATCGTCCGTCGAGTTATTGTCTGCCACCACGATATGCCGCACCAGATCTTTGGGGATATCCTGTACCACAAGTCCAACCGATTGCGCTTCGTTATAGGCCGGAATAACCACATCGATGCGGAGCTTATCCATGAAGGGAAACCAGATTATATTCAGACATTTAAAGTAATTCCTTCCCTTCCAATAATGATAGGATTTTCGTTGATCCGCCCACCGGTACTTTTGTTTTCCAGCTTCAACACACCTCTTGGACATACGGCTGAGCAAACGCCACAACCCACGCAGCTCGAACGAACAATATTCTGACCCCGTTGTGCATACCACCTCACGTCGATGCCCATTTCACAATACGTAGAACAGTTGCCACAGGAAATGCACTGTCCGCCATTGGTGGTAATCCGGAACCGTGATTTAAACCGTTGAACGATTCCAAGGTAAGCCGCCAACGGACATCCGAACCGACACCAAACCCTGTTGCCCATCACGGGATAAAAACCTGTACCAACTGCTCCTGCGAAGACAAAACCGATGAAGAATCCATAAGCATAGCGGACGTCATAAGAATTGATTCCGATCATTTGCGCTTCGCCTGAAACTGTGGTGTACAACACCGATATGGTCATCAGAACCGCAAAAACGAGGACGCCGTGAATCAGCCATCTTTCTATTTTCCATGCTCCTAGTCGTTTGTCGCTCAATTGGCGCCAGGGATCTCCAACTGTTTCAGCGAGGCCACCGCA
>JBBSDD010000092.1:0-8410 GCA_038249755.1 Flavobacteriales bacterium
TAAAATGTGCATCTGGTCATGATCGTATCTTTTCATGACACAAGATTAAATCAATCAAGGTACATATGGAAGATGGGTTTGTCGGACGGATACACATGGATGTGAATGCAAGCGTCGGGATATATTTTGATGAATACGCAATGATTTTCCTTTACGGAGCGCTCAAAACCAAATTCGAAAGAATGTAAAACAGATCGATAAAGTGGACGCCAAGAACAGAAAGTTACCGAATGGCGGTCCTAGCCTACTTTTGGTTATAACCAAATCCAGAATCGGCCATTCAATAAAATTGAATCGCATTACCTGTGTCTTCCGCGCGTCTTTTGCCTACCAGGCAGAAACCTACTCATCATAATCTTTCTAAAAATAATGAATGAACGTTCATTTTATGTTAACTTTGCACCGCAATCGGATAAAATATGACCGCGGAATCTAAGAGCAAAGTAAAAAGAGAATCCCTTGTAAGGGCGACGATAAGCCTTGTAAACAACGATGGTTTTCACGCCGCTCCTATGTCGAAGATCGCAAAGATGGCAGGGGTTTCACCGGGAACCATCTACCTATATTTCGAAAACAAGCAAGACCTGGTCAATAAGGTCAACATTGAAGTGAAGGCGGCTTTTACACAATGCGCATTTAAGGATTACCAGGAAACGCTTTCGGTAGAAGACGGCTTTGAAAAGATCTGGAAGAACATTGCCAAATTCAAACTAAATGAAGTGGAAGAGGCCATGTTCTTGTCGCAATGTGATAATACGCCCATGATAGACGAACCCGGCAGGAAGGAAGGCTTAAAACACCTGCGCCCCTTGTTGGACCTTTGGGAACGTGGACAAAAGGAAGGAATCATTAAAACAGTATCTCCTTATATGCTCTACGCCTTTAGCATCTATCCCCTGGCATTTTTGATGAATATGCAAGAGTGCGAGCTCTATAAATTAACGCCGACCCATGTCCATGACGCTTATGAGATGGCATGGAACAGCATAAAAATTAAATAAAAAAAACATGAAAACCACAAGAACAATTAATTTGAAGAAAAGGCCAACAGGAAAGCCTGAGTTGACAGACTTTAATCTTACCACCACCGAAATTTCAGACCTGAAGGACGGAGCGGTATTGTTAAGTAGCAAATATGTTTCGGTAGATCCCTACCTGAGGGGGAGAATGAGCGACTCTCCATCCTACGTTCCCCCTTTTGAGATTGACAAACCCATAGTATCAGGTATGATTGCCGAAGTCATAGAGTCAAAGAACAGCAAGTTTAGTAAAGGAGATTTCGTGTCAGGGATGCTTCAGTGGAAAGAAACCCAGGCAGCAAAAGCGGATGGACTGATGAAAGTCGACCCCGACAAAGCAGCACTTTCTGCCTACCTCGGGATTCTAGGTTTGACCGGGCTCACAGCTTACCATGGTCTTATGGAGATCGGCAAACCCAAGAAAGGTGAGACGCTTGTCGTTTCCGGGGCGGCGGGAGCGGTCGGAAGCGTGGTGGGACAAATCGGAAAAATCCTTGGATTGCGCGTAGTTGGTATTGCCGGAACCGATGAGAAGGTGGAAATGCTTAAATCCGAATTCGGTTTTGATGAAGGCATCAATTACAAAACCACTGAAAATATGAGCAAAGCCATTGCCAAAGCCTGTCCCGACGGTGTAGACGTCTACTTTGATAACGTGGGAGGTGAAATCTCAGATGCAGTGCTTTTGAACATCAATAAGCATTCTAGAACAATTAACTGCGGGGCTATCGCGGTATACAACGACACCAAAATGCCCAAGAGCATGAGCGTGCAGCCCTTTTTGGTAAAGAAAAGTGCTTCGATGCAAGGTTTCATCGTCTCCGATTTTGCTGACAAACATGCCGAAGGGATCAAACAATTGGGCGAATGGCTGCAGGAAGGCAAGTTGAAATACACGGAAACCATTGAAGAAGGATTTGAAAATATACCACAAGCCTTTTTGGATCTTTTCGAAGGAAAGAACAAAGGAAAAATGGTCGTGAAAGTATAAAAGAATAAACAAAAAAAATCAAGAATGAAAAAAATCAAATTATTGCTTGTGGCACTAGGTGCCATTGGATTTGTGGCATGCTCGCAAAACCCAAACACAGAAATGGCTGAAGAGAAATCTGAAAATCAGTTGAACGTACTATTTGTACTGACCTCTCACGGGGAATTGGGAGATACGGGTGAAAAAACCGGGTTTTGGATCGAGGAGTTTGCAGCGCCCTATTACACCTTGCTCGATAAGGGAGTGAAAATTACGGTTGCATCTCCCAAGGGAGGAAAAGCTCCGATTGACCCGCGAAGCCAAACTGATGCAAACCAAACCGAGGCTAGCAGCCGCTTCAACAACGATACGACTGCACAAGAGGTCATATACAATACCGTAGAACTGGGCAATGTAAAGGCAGCGGATTTTGATGCCGTTTTTTACCCGGGTGGTCATGGTCCGCTTTGGGATCTGGTTGAAAGCGAAACATCTATAGCCCTGATTGAATCATTCAACAAACAAGGCAAGCCGATGGCCTTTGTATGCCATGCTCCCGGCGTTTTGAAAAACGTTCAGAATGCGGAAGGTGAGCCCTTGGTAAAAGGCAAAAAGGTAACGGGCTTCACAAACGCTGAAGAAGAAGCGGTACAATTAACCGATGTGGTGCCTTTTCTTCTGGAAAACATGTTAAAGGAAAACGGAGCAAATTTTTCCAAAGCAGATAACTGGAGTGTCAATGTGGTTCAAGACGGTAATTTGATTACTGGTCAAAACCCAGCATCTTCTAAAATGGCAGCTGAACTTTTGTACGACAAGTTGAAGTAAAAACAGCACAATCACTTTTTAAGTAAATAGCGACTTGGGTTATCATTCAAGTCGCTATTCTTTTTTTACTTTGCCAGGAATCAACACATGGGTTATAGCATGTGGTGGATTCTGACGGAATTAACTTGTATTATTTCAATTAAATACTGATAATCAAGATGCGCCCGTATTCAACAGGCTCCTTTGCTGTCCCTTTGTCCACGGCCTACATCTGTAAACAACATGGCAAACTTTATTCGCTTCATGCTGTTAAAATATGATCTCAGATCAAAAAGCGCGCAACGCGATCTGTATATTCAACAAAAAAGCGAACTGGCCTCTTATGAAATTCCTATTTTTGTTGGTGATATTTTCTTCAATGACCTCTCAAGTAATTTTTGATTTTAACAAAACGGCCGATGTTCGGGGCTGGAGCATTGTTGATGACGGGGTGATGGGGGGTAAATCATCGGGGAAGTTTAAACTGGATGGGGATGGTTTTGGCGTTTTCGAAGGCAGGGTATCGCTGGAGAACAATGGGGGATTCTCTTCTGTGCGCTACATGTTCGGGAAAACACCGGTCAAAGCATACACCAAGGTTGTCATTAAACTGAAAGGTGATGGCAAAAAATATCAAGTCAGGATCAAGTCCAATTCCGGAGATTATTATTCCTATGTAGCATCCTTTTTGACATCAGGTGATTGGGAAGAAATAGAAATTTCGCTTAAAGACATGGTCCCCTCGTTTAGGGGAAGAAGGCTCGACCAGCCAAATTTTTCTCATGACCACATGGAAGAAATCGCCTTTCTCATTGGAAACAAAAAAGAGGAAAATTTTAAGCTCCTGATCGACGAGATCGTACTAAAATAGTAGCTCAATCCCAACTATAGAAATTTGTAGATATCAAAATGACGCTTGAAATTGCGCGTTATATTTGCGAAGATTCAGCCAATGTAAATCAATAACTTTTTTGCTTTGAATTTCAATAATACGTTTTAAATCAAGCTTCGAAGCGAAACAAGTCATTCATGGACAGATTATTTCTGAAACAAATACGCTTCCATATCAATCCGCTCTCAGCTTTTTTGATTTCTTTAGATACCGCGTGAAGAGGTAGAGCACCAATAAAACGCCAAGCGTTACGAGCAGTGGAGTGACATACCGATTGAAAAGCGCTTCTCCAGGTAGTTTATAAAGGGTATTCAATACAACCAACACAGCGCCTGAAAGCCAGATATAAGCCGACGTATATTCCCTGATAATTACCCTGTTCCAATTAAAGCGCATGGAGTTGAGTGTTTCACCAAGACCCGTGAGCCGCGGGATCCATCGATTTACATCCGCACAATATTGATCAAAAGCTTCTCCAAATTTATTTCGGAGAAAATTCTCTTCCGCCCTGATTATACTTTGGTAGAAAAATATAAATAAGGGAGACAGTATAAGATTAAACAAAAGGGTATTGCTCATTATTCCCAGCCCGATAAGGATCAATACATTCCCAACATAAAGTGGATTTCTGGAATGCGCAAACAGACCGGTTGTTACCAAATCTTCTGCATATACCCTCCGGTTCTTACCGCCTCTGATAATGTATTTGAGACCGATTGTAGCCACCCGGCAAACCTGGCCAATTATAGCAACTGAAAAACCGAGAGCCAATGCAACGCGATAATCAGGAAATAGATTACGGCCCGGAATAAAGAGAAAAAGATAAAATACGGGGAATAAATAATTCCTGTAGTGATAAATGAAATTTCCGAATCCTACCATAATTATTTTACAGCTATTATTCCACAGAAATTATACCACTTGAAGAACACATCTACCGATTTGAAGCCGCACTTTGTCAAGAGCGCTTTATTTTCTTCGAGTTTATAGGGAATAAGTACATTTTCCAATGCTTCTCGTTTCTGTGATATTTCCATATCAGAATAGTGATTCCGACGCTTCATATCGTAATAGTACTTAATGAACAAACGGTTAAAAAGTGAATCTTCACCCAAAACCTTTTCGGTAAGAATAAGACATCCGTTGTCATTCATGCCGTCATAAATGTCTTTTACCAACTGCTCGCGGTGCAGAGGCCTTATAAATTGAAGGGTGAGGCATAGATTGACGACAGATGCATTTTCCAATTTAACTCCTTTGTTCAGGTCAGCGTACGAAAGTTCATAGTTTCGCTTGATGCCATTTTCCTGCAATTTCAGATCACATTTCTTCAACATTTCATCCGAATCGTCAAGACCAATGAACTTCACTTCTTTATCGATCACGTTGTCCAAAAGTATGAGCGACGCACCGGTAGAACAGCCGAGATCATACAAGTTTGTACCCTTAACGGCAAAATCTTTTCCTATTTCAGCGATCATTCGCTGTATTTCTGCGTAAAATGGAACTGATCGACCGACCATGTCGTCAAAAACGGTTACCACTTCCTGTCCAAACTTAAAATCTGATGCCTCTCGGGGCTGATCAAATACTTTATCCTGACTCATTATTTGCAATTTGAGTTTATTTTAATGTCTATATTTTCAAAAATAGACACTCGAAATTATTCGCCAAAAGTGGGATTAATTAATGGATAGACCGATACTTTCAGATATTTTTGTTTTGCACCGGAGGATGGCTTTTTGAAAATATTGAAATTTAAGGCTTTCAAAGCCCTTCTCCTATTTGAAAAGTTTAACAACATTGTGATGCAAATGCGGTGTCTAAGTTATTTTACGAAAGTTTATTTTTCATAGCTTCGTTTTCGTTAGTCAATCGTTTCCGGGTCAAATTTCCGCAATTGACGAGATGCCACCAACGTTGGTGATAATTTGAAAAAAAAATGCAAACAATTATAGGTTCGGGTGGGGCAATTGGAATCGAATTGGCCAAAGCACTAACAGAATATACGACTAACATAAGGTTGGTGAGCAGAAATCCTAAAAAAGTAAACACTACCGACCAGCTTTTCCCAGCGGACATAACCAAACATCATGAATTGGAAAAAGCGGTGAAAGGCTCTGAAATAGTTTATGTAACCGTAGGTTTTCCATACAGTCATAAAGTGTGGGAAGATAAGTGGCCAAAATTCATTCAGGATTTGATTTCCGTATGCAAAAATCAAAATTGCAAATTGGTTTTTTTCGACAACATTTATATGTATGACAAAAATCAACTGAATGGAATGACCGAGGATACTCCTATAAACCCACCGAGTAAAAAAGGAAAAACAAGGGCTGGAATCGCTCAAATGATAATTGATGAAGTCAATACCGGCCAACTCAAAGCATTGATTGCGCGATCAGCAGACTTTTATGGCCCGTCAATTGAAAATACCAGCGTTCTTACAGAAACGGTTTTTAAACCCTTAAGTAATGGAAAAAAGGCAAATTGGCTGGGAAGTGATAAGTACAAACATTCCTTCACATATACAGTGGACGCTGGAAAAGCGACCGCTATGTTGGGCAATACAGACAACGCGTACGGACAGATTTGGCACTTGCCAACGGCATCAGATCCTTTAACTGGCAAGCAATGGATAGAAAGAATTGCTGATAAGTTGAACGTAAAACCCAAATATCTGGTGGCTCCAAAATTTTTGGTGCGGATTCTGGGACTTTTTATACCTATTATGAAGGAAACGATTGAAATGCTTTATCAATACGACAGAGATTATGTATTTGATAGCAGTAAATTTGAAAAAGAATTTGATTTTGTGCCTACCTCATATGGGCAAGGAATCGATTTTATTGTTGAAACGGACTATAAAAAAACCACAGCCGGCAATGTAAAAAAAACCGTGCAAAAATGATTAAAAACTTAGGCTTTGGCTAGTTTCTAGAGTCGCCAAAAATTTAGAGTAATAGAATAGAAATAAAATACAAAAGATTCAACTTGTCGACAAAAGTAAAAACATCGCTTACCACCAACCCTGCTTGTCTTATACGAGGCGCACTTTAGGATATTTCGTATTCAAAAGAATAAATACGCTTTCCAAAAACAACTAAGATAGTTTGGCTCGCAAGGTCCAAAATCCTGCCAGGGTGCAGGATAAATTCCAGCGCTCCCACGCTGATGGCGGGGAAAAAGGGCGTCGCGAAACCGCTTTTCGGCCACGATTAAATCCACATCAGGATGACTCCTTCCCATTGGAAAGAAACAACAATTGCCTATCAATGTAATTCCCTTTCCACTTCACTTCATCCTTTTACCTTTGCACCCTCCCCTTTTTGCGATAAGCAAAATCTGAATACAACGGAATAAGATGAAAGACCACGAAATACACATGCAAGCCGCCATCGCCCAGTCGAAACAAGGCATGGAAGCCAACGAGGGCGGTCCTTTTGGCGCGGTGATCGTAAAAGACGGGACCGTAATAGCGCGGGCCAACAACCAGGTAATTTCTACCAACGACCCCACGGCCCACGCAGAAATACAAGCCATCCGGGCAGCCTGCGAAGCGCTGGGCACCTTCCAGCTCACGGGCTGCACACTCTACACCTCTTGCGAACCTTGCCCGATGTGTCTCGGCGCCATCTATTGGGCGAGACCCGACAAGGTATTCTATGCCAATACCCGGGAAGATGCGGCGGCCATCGATTTTGATGACAATCTCATCTATGAAGAGATCGACAAACCATTGGGCCAACGCCGCATCCCCTTTGAGCAAATCTCCAGAGAGCAGGCCCTCGCGGTATTCCGGCTCTGGACGGAAAAAATGGACCGAACGGCCTATTGAATCTATAAGGGCGGAACCTCCTTTACCACCCCTTCGAGTATTTTCATATTGCCGGCCACCGACCGAAACTCACCGAGGCGCGCAATACGAATGATACCCACTTGCCCATGTGTGTAAGCCGGTGAGCAATGGCCTCAATTTTAATATCACGGTCGTGGATGAAAGTCGGAAGTTGGGTTGGTGAGCATATCCGGATCGCTATTGATAAGAAGTGAAGATAGATAATCAGGACTTGGCGTATTCGTCTGTCGGATATAAAAAAACCGGCTCTACAAATGCAGAGCCGGCAGTAAAACACTGATGGGGTTTCAGTGAGGGTTTTGGTTATTGAATGACGAGGGTTTCGGTTGTCTGGATCAGGTCTTTCGCAGAAGTTTTCGCTTCAGGTTTTTGAATGTTGTGTGGTTGTATCCGTCGAATTTACCGACCATGTCTGAAATTACCAAGTAAATTGACGAAAAAAATACGTTACACTATAGACTGTCACGCGTTTTTTGTAATTAAACGTCAGTCCATTGAACCTATAATTTTCAGATTCTGTTTTTAATTTTAAAGAAAGCTGTATCATATAACGGTTTGCGAGCAACTGCACCCGGATTGAATCATTTTATGACATTTTTATTTTGATGAATTTTTGATGATAAAATTTTTGATAACCGAATCAATATCTCAGAGAATTTCCACAACTTTTCAAACTATCTTCGCCTCATAAACCGTTTTCATACGCTACATATCCCTCATTAAATGCAAATCGAATTCGTCAATCACGCTTCATTCATCATGTCGTACGACGGAATCCGAATGATCTGTGACCCGTGGATGGAAGGCACGGCATTTCACGATGGATGGGCCCTGATCGAACCCACTGCTTTTCGGTATGAAGA
>JBBSDD010000093.1:0-8333 GCA_038249755.1 Flavobacteriales bacterium
GACGTGTGAAATTTGAATTCGTTTAATCTACGGTTGTATCGGAAACAAGTTCTTTAAGATCCTTATCGTGAATTTTTAACAATTCTTTATATGAGTAATTTTGAGCGCGTTTTCGGGATGCATTGCGCATAGATATCCAATTATCAGAATGTTGTAGCAATGTAAGTATGGCTTCAATGTGCGTTGCAGGATCTACCGTACAATACAATTCCTTGCCATGAATTATCTCCAAGCCCTCCACGCCAATCGGCGTAGTCACGGCAGGGATACCCCTGTACATCGCATTGAGAAGTTTGACCTTTATGCCACTTCCAAATCGAAGGGGAATTACGAATACGCGTCCTTTTCGATAATAAGGTTCGAGGTTTTCTACAAAACCTGTAAAATGGACATGTTTATAATCTCTGCACTGATCTATTAGTCTTTTATCAGGGTTTTTGCCTACAACATAAAAATGCAGTTCTGGTATTTTTGCTGCAAGCGTGGGCCAAATATTTTCAAAAAACCAAAGTAGACCGTCAATATTTGCCTCCCATGTGAGCGTTCCTATAAAAAGAAGGGACAGGTCAGTTTCATTGAATTCAATATCAGGAAGGTCCAACATGAAGTCATCACCCAAGTGATATGTGGTTTTACATTTAGTCCGATCAACTCCAATTTTAACAAGTTCTTCGATGTCATTAGGAGCTGCCCACACCCGGTCAGCTCTCCTGGCAAACCTCAACTCAGCTCTTCGTATACGCGAAGATTCAAGTTTTAAAATGAACTTTTTTAAAGGATTCTTCTCAATTTCACCCATTCGATCCCACATCACATATTCTGCGTTGTGCTCGTGGAGCACCACTTTGGCCTTTGAAACCAAAGGCAGGTATTGCCCCATCTCATAGTGATCTACAATAATGACGTCACTATCCGCGCACCACTCGGAGATTTTGCTTTGCAAATCTGAATGATAGTTTCTATACGTATTGAGTGTGGGAGCAAATGTCAGATAGCTTAATCCCAAATTTATGGCACTCCTTGATCTGTCCAGTCTTTTCGAATAAACTTCAATACCGGGTAATTTTGATTTGAACTCAGCCAGGTTTTCGTTATCAGAACCTTTCAAAGGGCAGACGATTCGAATATTTGCATTTTTGTACCAATGCTCAACCAGCCGCCATGATTTGATTGCACCACCGCTCACTGGGGGGTATGGCAATTGTGTAGTCAAAAATAAAATTTGCATACGGGGATTAGATCCGGGCAAATAAATTTTTCACTTTCGTAAATACGCCGACTTGCTTATTTTGGTAATAGTTTTTCCGTTTTCTTTTGAAATTAAGAATCTGGACTTCAGTCGGAAAAGTATCAACTACAACTGTATAGGTGGCCGCAATTGAATTTTGCTCCACCAACAGCTGAATGTCTTCAAGGTTCTGCAAGGTGGTGTGTTTTCTTCTAACCACTACAACAGGCATATCCGAGGCATTCAAAAAGGACATCGTAGCGCTGACATTGCCAAATGGAGCTGTATCCAAGTAAATATAATCATACTGTTCCTGAAGTGTTCGAATAATTTCGAGAATGGCTTGCACCTCCATATCACTCATGGTGGATTTTATACCCAATTCAGCAACATCAAGGTTTTTGATTGTCGTAGTTACCAATGCTTCTTTAAGATTTACATGACCCATCATGGCATCATTCAGGTTCGATCCTTGAGAGAGACCAAATGAGCGCTTCAATTCAGGTTGGCGAAAATTTAAATCGACAACGAGAGTTTTGTAACCCAAACGTGCAGTTTGAGTTGCCGCCATCGATGCCATAAAAGTTTTTCCTTCACCTGATTTGATCGACCTGAAAGCGACGAGCTTAGCTCCCGGATTTTGACGAATCATGCGATAGAAAATTGCACTAAGTTGATTAGCAAGTTGGGAGTCGGGATAAGATTGAAGTTCTGAAGGGCTATTTATATTTGAATGATATACTTCGCCCAATAATTCCGTAGAAGGATTGTATTGATATACACCTCTGGCGGTGTCAAGTTTATTATTGGTCAACCAAACGAAGAAAAGGTATCCAAATCCAAATAAAAATCCCAATATAATAGCAGCAATTATCGTTAACGGTAACCATGGAATCGATGGCTCCAAACTGGTCAGGTAAGCGGGTTCGATTATACGAAAATCTGCTGCGGTTGAGACCAGGTTAATTTCTGCTTCGGCCTTTTTATCGAGAAATGTAACGTAAAGTGTTTCGTTAATCTTAAAAAAACGCTCGAGTTGCAACAATTCTCTTTGTGCCTTGGGAAGAGACTTCACTGTTTGGTCCAGTTCATTAATTCGCCCGTCAAGATTTTCAATCATCATCTGATTACTTTGCTTGAATCCCTCAACTGAATTGAGGATCGTTTGGCGATTTTGTGCTATCCGGGCCTTTACCTGGCCGTAGGCAGGATTGGCCTGGGCATTTTGTTTTTCAAGTGAATTAAGATCTTGTTGAAGACTAACCAATTCTTCTGTAAGCCTATTGGTTAGTTCATCCTTTACACCAAAGGCTTGTGGAGAAATGAGCGTTGAATAGTCATCGCTTTGTTTTAAATAATTTTCCAAATACTTGTAATATCGATCTTTAACTATAAATCCAACTTTGTCATTTTCCAATGTCACGCTTTGGTTCATCAGTAAAGTTCCCTCATGGGTTAAACTTGTAATTGCCTCCTCAGTTTTGAAAGTTTCGATTGCTGATTCACTATCTCTCAAAAGAAGTGAAGTTTCTTCTATTTCAGCATCCAAATACTCAATCGCAAGACGAAGGGCTTTGGTTTTTTGATCGAGATGGTCTTTGATAAAGGCTTCATTCAGGGCATTCAAAAATGCCAGTTTCTTTTTTGGAGCGCTTCCATATATAGAAACCATAAATGCAGTGGATTCAAGTTCCTCCTGTTCTATTTCCATCGACCCGATATATTCGAGAGCCACTGCATCAATATCTTTTACAATGAACCCAAATGTTTCTTCAAATATATCATACTGTAGCGTTATGTCAGTATTGGATAGGGTATCAGCAGCAAGAACTCTGAATCTGGTTTGATCGAAAGTCACCCATTCTCCGAATTGAAATTCCCCTTCAAATTCGAACTCAGCTTTTGTAACTCCATATTCCCCCTCGGCTTCCAGGGTGTATTTTTCGAAGTTTTCAAATTCGATATAAAATGTGGCGCCATATGGAGTTTCATGCTTCTTAAAATTCATGTAAGTAGAATCGAGCTCTATGCTGAATGGTGCATTTTTGTATAATTCTACATCAAATAAGCCAGCCTTTACATAACAAATCTCACCAACCGAACGAATAGCTTCTTTAATTAGCGGAACACTTCTGAAAGCAACTTTTTGATTATTATAGTAATAATCATCTGGTGTTAAGCCATTTGGCATTCGAGACACCATGACCCCGGGATCGTTAATACCTTTAGGCTTATCAATTAATATCGTTGTTTTGGCCGTAAATTGCGGTGGAAAAGTCAACTGAAATATAATACCAATGATTAGCCAAAAACCAAGGGCCAAAGCAATAATCGGCCAGCCTCTCTTGAAGCGGTTGATAACTCCCCTGAAATCAATCTCTTCCTGTCTGAGAATTTCTTTTTCGTTGATCATTTATCAGAAATTAAAAAATAAAGCGTCATTATGCTAACTGCGGCGCCAATTGCATTAAATACATTCTGACCATCTCTGGTTGCAAATTTTTTCCTTTTCTGAGGTTTTATCATGAGAATGTCATTCGGTTGCAAATAGAAATCATCACTTGCCAACAAATTTTGATCGGTGAGATCTATCGAATAAAGATGATTTTTCCCATCTCTATTTCTGACGACTTTAACTTCTTCTCTGCTTGCAAAATCAGTCGCATCACCTGCAAGACCGAGTGCCTCAAAAACATTGATGCGATGATTATAAACAGGATAGCGACCAGGACGGTTTACTTCTCCCAAAACGGTTACGAAATAATTCAGGAGAAAGACCTTGATTGCCGGGTTGGGAAATACTTTGCTCGCTTCTTGATGAATTTGAGTTTCAGCCTCGAGAATGGTCATTCCTGAAATAGAAACTTTACCTATCGTTGGCAGTTCTATAAATCCTTCTTCATCAATGGTAAATCCCGCCAAAACAGGTAACGACTGGATAATTCTCGTATCTGTCATATAAGATTGGTCTAATTGACCAAAAGTTTTGGACAACATCGGATGATCTGATTTCACATATATAATATCCGCAGTTTTAAGCGTATAATCTACAGGCTCTGCTGAAAATATAGTATCCGCCAGGTAATTATGTGGTTGGGATTGACTATAGTCCTGTACATAAACAATGCGTTTATTAGAAATACATGAAGCCATGAAGCCTCCAAGCAAGACTAAAGGCAACAATCTGAAAAGAGCTTTCATTCAGTAGGATATTAGTAAGTTAGTGGGTCTGACTCATTGGTTCAACAACGTAATTAAATCTGGTAGACCAATTTTACTTTCGTAGTATTCCGCTTAGCTAAGAAATTGAAAATGAAAATATATGTCATAAAATCATGTGTTATGCGGCGACAAAGCAAAAAAGTTACAATCACATCTTGACAATTGGTAGGGTCTCCATTATACAACGGGTAATTAACACAATTTTGCGACAAATGTAAGCGGATTTTAAAATGGTTCATAAAATTCTTCAGAATAATTAATTTTTTTGTGAAACAGGCAACCGGAATACCCAATTTGTTCTTTCCATGACCGGTGAAGTCCGATCTGCCTCTGATCCTTTGAAAGAAAACACGAACACTTAACTATTCAACTTTAATCTATAGTATAGTATATTAACGATAGGGTCATTATTGTGATGAAATGTCCTGTGATATGATTGGCATTTGACAACCAGTAATTTTATGACAATCTTTGCATGCTTATATGCTGAAAGTGATCAGGTTTCTGATTGGCTCAAATAATTCTCAAATTATTATTATGAAGAATCTCATGATGACTGCCATCTGGGCAGCTTACCAGGGCGGTCTCGAAATTCTCGAGGTTTACAATGCGGATTTTGAAGTTTTTACCAAAGACGACTTATCTCCACTTACGCTTGCTGACATCAGCGCGAATACCGCTATAACCAGGATACTTAGTGAAACATTACTTCCTGTCCTGAGCGAAGAAGGTAAGGCGATTGCTCATAACGAAAGAAAAAATTGGCAAACCTTTTGGATGGTTGATCCTTTGGATGGCACCAAAGAATTTGTAAAGAAAAATGGAGAATTTACAGTTAATATAGCACTCATTTCGAATTGTAGAGCGATAGGTGGAGTTATTTATGTCCCTGTTACCGATAAGATGTATTTCGGACTGCAATCGGAAGGGGCCTTCGTGATAAATGGATTTTCACGGGAGAATCACACAGACTTAACCTTTGAAAATCTCATTTCTGTGGCCGATACTCTGCCGGGAATTACACAATCAAGACCTTTTACAGCTGTTGGGAGCCGTTCCCATATGTCTCCTGAAACCGAGAGCTTTTTTGCTGATCTCAGACAGAAACATGGGGAGATAGATGTGGTTTCAATGGGGAGTTCTCTGAAAATTTGTCTTGTAGCAGAAGGTGTGGCAGACGTTTATCCAAGGTTCGCGCCCACAATGGAATGGGATACTGCAGCTGGCCATGGTATAGCCAAAGCAGCGGGAAAAAATATTTATGATCATACCACAGGAGTGGAGATGATTTACAACAAAGAAAATCTGTTGAATAATTGGTTTATGGTACGATAGAACTATAGAATCTTTATAAAACGATTATTGAGTGTCATGAGATGTTTTGAAAAAATGAACGGCTTTCAAACAATAATTCAGCTGTGCAAGACATAAAGGTCTTTGATTTTCAAAGCACCTGAGTTGCCCGCAAGCCAGTTTTGCAATAGAGAGTCTTGAAGCTTTGTAGAAGAGAAACACAAAAGTTTCTGGAAATAGAACTGAAAATAATCGCTATAATATCAGCTTGTCTTGGCATAGGATCCTGTTTCCGTGAAAAATTCTTGACCAATTTACTTATTGGGCTCCGAAGGTACCTGTCTGAATCATTGTCTCACGGACGAAATTTGGGCCGATTTTCGAATGTCGTCGGAACAAATATTGACATCTTCCATAAGTCCCATTCAAACAGGCCCTATTTGGATACTCCAAAATGTCAATGATAGCAATTTGTTCATTATGACGTTGAGAAAGTTTATTTAGAGTCTGTCAATAGAGTCGCTAAATTTTTTTAAAAAATTCTCATTTTTTTTAAATTTGAGTATTGTGAGCTGGCAGTTTTACAAAAATCAGGATTTAGCGGCAATTTTATCTGTTCGTTTTCTCATCCGCGTGTTTTTCGGGTATTTATGTACCATTCAGACATAGCTCGCCCTTGTGTTTATTTTAAACATCTCTTATGCAAGTATTTGCGCCTTCGATGCCAGTATCGAAGTCATTACCCTGATGTTATATCCTATGGCACTCCAGAGCACTTTGGCTTGGAAATGCGCCCACCCTTTCCAGTTGCACCGCGCTATTTTAAATCCGCGCTTTAGGTTTGATATGTTTGCCTCTATCCCGCTGCGCCATTTTTTCAGCCTGGTTTCCATATTCTTGCTGCTGGCCTGGCTCTTCAGGCTCCCGACCAGTTTATTAAATACCACGTTCACAATGCCCTCGGCCATGGCATAGTCCAGGTTTTCTTTGGATGCGTAAGAACCGTCTGTGGCTATATCACGGGGCGTTACGCCATAGCTTTGTTTTACTTTGTCTATGCTGTTGGTGTACAGTTTGCTGTCCGATGGGTTGCCGCGCGGCGTGTCGCAGGCCAGTATCAGGTTGGTTTTTCCCGTGGTCAGGTTTATTTTGTGGCCAAACTCAACTTTCCGTCCACCTTTTACGATAATGTCCGTGTGCAGCTCGTAAATGGAGAATAGTTTGTCTGCGTTTTCCACCTTTTCGCCTTTTATCTCCCACCGATAGGTCATTTGGTAAACCTTGCATATCACAGGCAAAAGGCTTTCCAGTTGCACTAGCAAAGCGAATGAAAGCAAAGAGCTAAAGGAACTTTTTTTTTTCACGGCATTGCTCACCTGGTTTATGCTTTTGGTGAAGGTGGCGAGCTGTTTATTAAAAAGGTCTACGCGCTTTTCCTTGCTCTTGGTATTGTTTATTTTGAAGAATATGGATTTCGCTCCCTTTGTATAGTCCCGGTAATTGAGCCCATCTATTTCAGCATCCAGTTTTGAGAGCAGCCGGTGGCTTTCTTTTATACAGTCCCAAACCAAGGCGTTGTTGGTGGGATAGTGGATATTGGTTTCAACCACGGTACTGTCAACCCGCATTTTTTGCAGGTCTTCGAGCCCTTCGCTTATGGCAATGCGGTTTAGGGCCATCAATAGTTTTTCCAGGTTTTCGGCTTTGATTTTTCCGATATATTTTTGGTACATCTGAAAGGTGTAGAAGCGCTCGATGTCAAGCTTTACGAATTGGGAGCAGATGCGAGAATCACTTTGGTCATATTCCAGTTGACGATAATTTAAGCCCTTCAGCTCTTTGTAAATGGCGGCACGGACTATCTGTTCAACACTGGGGATGTCCTTGCGGCCAAAGTTAGTTTGCTTTTCATGCGCTGTAATGTCCGAGGCCAGTAATTTTACCAGCTCGGGGTGTTGCTCTAAAATGGTGTCAATCAGCCCGAACTCTGGGTTCCGGGCCCAATCAGGTTGCTCAAATTTTAATCGCCAATTCTCGAATATAGGTGTCCTCATTGTATGAAAATACAAAAAGAGAATCAACGAAATGACCTTCAACTAATTAGTTATCAACAGAATAAAGTGTATTGACAGACTCTAGTTAGTATACATCAACATTTGACCCAGAAGAGTTACGGGCAACAATTTCATCGCCTGTGGTTACGTATATTTACTTTGAGCGCAAAGATCAAGATTGTCTGCGTCCCCGTATTTTTCCAAACACTGGATTTTTTTTAATTCTTTTGAAGTATTTCGCGATTCAATGATTGTTTCATGTTGGCAATTATACGTAACATGCCAATACACCCCAATTCAACCTTTCCTTTTGCCTACACACCGCTCTAAGGGCGCATCTGCGCAACAGGTTTTCGTATATTCACCTTATCTCACCAGGCGAAGTGCTCCCAAATTTAATGTTCCTCGCCAAAAAATCAACTTCAACATCACACCTTATCGCCACCTGCCCGCGACATCTCCTCTTCAAGGCTGCTGATCGCCCGCACGGTTTTCAATATAGAGTCCGGTGTAACGGAGATGGTGTCGATGCCCTC
>JBBSDD010000094.1:0-8333 GCA_038249755.1 Flavobacteriales bacterium
GACACGGCCACCAAACCAGTTGCCTCGCCATGACAAAGGACATCAATCAGGTTTGTAACAGTAATCTCAAGTTCGTCAGGAGCATTTAAAGTAAATTCATTTTCAGCTTCACAACCGTTCGCATCGATGATTGTAACACCATAAGTACCTGCCGCCAAGTCTGTAATGTCAGGACTTGAGGATGGAGGCGTGGTATTCCAGATGAATTGATATGGCGCAGTTCCACCCATTCCCGAAATGGTAATACTGCCATTTTCCCCATTGTTACATGTCGGTTGGAGAAGATTGATTGTTTCAATTGTTAAAGCATTCTGCGGCTGGGAAATGGTAATATCGAGCATTTCGACACAACCGTTTTCGTCCGTTGCAGTCAGCGTATAGTTTCCGGCAGGAACACCCTGAAGATTTTGAGTGCTGGCAGGAGGCGTTGTATTCCATGAAAAGGTGAGGTTGCCGGTGCCACCTGACGCGATGACATTGACGCCACCTGACGATTCTCCGAAACATATTATGTCCGTTATTGAAACCCCATCAAACGTAATAAGCGGGGCATCTAAAACAGTAAAAGGTATTGCAAATACGCAATCGTTGGCATCGGTTACGGTAAAGTTATAAGGACCTGCTGACAACCCTCCGATTGTCAATCCCGTACCGTTCACGCCACCACTCCAGGCATAAGTGTATGGTGCGGTACCACCTGAAACCGTTGCTGTGGCAGAACCGTTTGACCCATCAAAACAGCTGGTATTTTGTGTATCTATACTTGCAGAAAGAGGCATTTCGGGTTGCGAAATTTCGACTTCCGTAAATCCATTACATCCATTGAGATCAGTGATCGTGACTACATATAATCCTGCTGTGAGATTGTTTATGGTGGTGCCAGTTTGAATTGGATCGGTATTCCAGGCGTACGTGTATGGAGGATTTCCTCCAGAAGCACCGATGGTAATGCTACCAGTATTGTCACCAAAACACAATACATCCTCCCGTTCTAAGAGTGATCCAACCACGGCTTCCGGTTCGGTAAGCTCTACGAGGGCTTGATCCTGACATCCATTGGCATCGGTGACACTTACCGTATAGGTGCCAGCAGCAAGACCTGTGGCAGTTTGGGTGGTTTGCGTAGAGGGATCGTCCCACAGATAAGTATATGGTGCAGTACCTCCACCTGGGATGGCAGTAGCCTGACCATCCTCAGCTCCCTGACAAGAAATATTTGTTCCACCCAAAAATTGGGGTGAGTTTGCGCTGACAAACACGGTTGGCAGTTCGAGAATAGTGGCCGTCGTGAAGGCAATGCAGCCGTCCCGGTCAGTCACAGTTACATTGTACGTTCCTGGTGCCAATCCTGTCACATTTTGTGTAGCGGAGGAGAATGAATTGGGTCCTGTCCATTCAAAAGTGAACGGGCTTTGACCCCCAATCATGGTAAGGTTTATAATGCCTGTATTTAATCCAGCGCAGAGCACATTGGTTGCGCTGACGCTCAATTGAAAATTGGTTACCTGCACTTCAACAGTCGTGGTTGACACACAGTTGCTGGCAAATGTTGAAATTGTGTAAACAATATTCTCTGTTGGAATGGAAGTTGGTTCCTGACTTGTAATATCATCAAGATAAGTAGCCGGACTCCATAAATAAGATGTCCCGTCACCCTCCACATCGAATGTAATACTTTCACCCAGACATACATATGAAAGAGATGGCAGCACTGCTATTTTCAGACTGTCATTGATGGTAAAAATCAAACTGTCCTGAACAGTTCCTGCACAAAAAGGATTTCCTACGTAAAATGCGATAAATTCATCTCCTTCATCCAGTCCATCTGAAAAAGGCACTACTGGAAGCGAAACCGATTCCTGATTCGCCGGAATGGTTATTGTTTTCGGAACACCTGGATTGGGATCCGATCCTATTTGTTGGTAGTCAACACCATTGATTGCAGTACCCCCAATAAAATAGGTCACCACCACATCTTCGTTGGTTACTGGAGTTCGGGAAAAAATGACAGTACCTTCATTGCATCCTTCCACCATGTTGTCAATGCCGCCAGCTGTAATGCTTGCCAACCGAACATTGTTGCTTTCGATGGCTTCAATAAATACGCTGCTATCAAACTTCCTGTCACCCACATCGGCTAAGACCAATTTGAGGTGGAATGTGTCGCAGGGTGTTACTGCCCTTTCGGCAAATAAACCAGTGGTCCACCCGTCATAGGCGATTTGCGCGCTGAATGACAAAGGATTGTTAATGTAATGTTGTGGATTTACTGCGGGAAAACCTATGTCAGGATTTCCATTGTTGACGGTGTTGATTCCCACAGGTACATTCGTTCCTGGTATAAGGGCGATATTTTCTGAACCATTTAGTCCAGGCGTTCCAGTAATACCTGGACCAGTGATGAAAAATCCGAAAGCATCATTAAAAGGGGTGCCCACATATTCGCGGTACTCTTCGCTGGCAAAAGTAAAATTGAACCGCAAGGTGTCTCCGACAGGCACCACATCAAATTCAAATACGCAGGCATCAAAACTGGTAGCCCCTGAAATAAAAGTGATTAGATTGTTTCCTGGAGTTGTCCACTGTGTGGTGGTAGCCTGACTTAAATTGGGTCCCGGTGCATTGCCGATATTTCCAGTCGACAAGATCAAGCCTTCTGCGGAAGGAAAATTATTGATGGAAAAGGAAGTGTAGGTTCCATAGGCATTTGCAGCGCAAGTGATCTGTGGATTGAGTATCTGAACACCATCACCCGTTATCAATTGCGAAAGTGCTTCGGGCGTGCCACCATTTTGAACGGCTAGTTGACCTTTGGCCAGCTGGATGTTTCCGAAAAGGAATACAACCGCCATAAATCCGAAAAATCGAATTCCTGAATTAAAGTTTTTTGGGGTCATGAATTTCAATTACAGAAGTTTGATATATCGGGAAGTGCAACGGATACCACTGATCGGATATCTCCTTTGGAGAGTCGGTTGGTGGTGATTGAGATAATTTCAGCCTCTATATCTTCGATTCTCTTTGGATAAGATGCGTCAACAGCCAGAAGCATCGACTTTCCATCTAGGCAGGACGATTTCAATTTAATCGATTTGTGATTGTTGAATGATGCTTCCAGTCTTGATATTTGATCTGAAGTAAGTTGGCCTGTTTCAAGTTTAAAATATCTGAAATAGGTAGCGGTATCAGTGCTGGACTCTTGCGCATTCGCTTGATATCCCGAATTTATGCAGAAAAGGAATATGATGAAAATTTTCAGTTTAAGGGGAGAATCTAATTTCATAAAAAAAGCATGGTTAGAACAATCATTCAGTTACTGGGATGTCAGGATTGCGGTTAAAGGTATAATGCCCCATCCCCACAGAATTGACATTTTTTATAAGTTTTTAAGAACCACCTATCAATAAGTGTTTTCAACTATTACTACACGTAATTGCGATGAACAGGTTACAAAACATGCTTAAATTTTTTGCTTGGCCCGTTGTCTTAAGCACTCAAAAAGAAGGATTGAGGTCGCAACAGATACGTTGAGAGATTCCGTTTTTCCATGCATGGGAATGGTTGCCGTCCTGTTTGCAACCTCTGAAATATTTTTGCTGATACCATCTTCTTCAGAACCCATGATGATGGCTACAGGTATAGTTAAATCGCAGTCAAAGTAGGTTTCTTTGCCATTTTCATCGCATACCACGGTTTGAAAACCGGATCCGTTGAGATATTTCACCGCATCTTTCAAAGAAGGCGCGCGGCAAATTGGCAGCCGAAGGATAGCGCCTGCCGAAGTTTTTATGGCATCCTCATTTATCTGGGCCGCTCCTTTGAAGGGTATAACCACGGCGTGAACACCAGCGCATTCAGCCGACCGGCATATGGCACCAAAATTTCGAACATCCGTAATGCGGTCCAAAATGAGGATAAGGGGAACTTCCCCCTTTTCATAAATACCAGGTACAAGCCATTCGAGATCCTGAAATTCTACAGGAGATATAAATGCGATGATTCCCTGATGATTCTTGGCTGTCACCCTATCCAACTTTGCCTTTGGAACAAACTGAAACGGTATTTCATGCTGTTTGAGAAGCGGTAATACTTTTTGAAGTGTATCGGGATTCAGGCCTCGCTGCACCATCACTTTGTCAATATTCTTGCCCGAATCAACGGCTTCCAACAACGGATGAATTCCATAAATCAACAGCTCATTTTTCATCTCTAACTAAAAATTGCGCCCGTTTCTCCATGCTTCAATGGCACGGTACCAGCTGGGTTTATAATAATCTTCCCGGTTCAAGCGGAAATCATTTAGCGTAAAGGGATTAATAACCTTTACGAATTGAAATGTGATAGACAACGGATTGTTTTCTTCACCATAAATCCAGGTTTCCGATAATGCGTTGCGGTATACTTTGTTCGGTTCTCCGTAAACGATATAAATTACACCCCGATCACTTTTCCACCCTTCCACGTGGCTGTTAAAATAAACGTTGGCCGCTTCCACCCTTTGGTAGTAGGCTTGAATACTTGATCGCGCGCGTTCCTTATTGCCTGTCCAATCAATCCAGTATTTTTCCAAAGCGATTTTCATATCGGGAGCCTCAATGATATTTCGATACTCCTTTCCGCTCACCAGGTAGCGAAATGGATCGATCATATTCTGAATCTTCTTAACCTCCGGAAATTCGTCTGCCGAGACAAACAGGGTAAGACCATGCTTTTGCAGGCTATCATTTTGGAAATGGTAAAAACCTTCGCTGGCCGCCGTAAATCTCCCTTTGCTATCTTCATTCAATTCAATAACAAAAGTTGAATCGGGCTGATAATCAAATGGACGAGGTTCGTAAAATGCAAAAGGGGGAGGAGGCAGGGGGAAATCCCGATTGTAATATTGGACGTATACTTCTCCGAGTGGTGCTGCGTTGGTACCAATAATATAGGTTTCCCCACTCACAATTCGATCGGTAAACAGCGGAATTCGCAAATCATTTTTTGCAACTATAAAATTCTCCCTGAAATGAGGTAGAGATTTATCTGCCTGTACAATTTTGACAAATGACTGTTTTCGGTTTTGGTCGATCACTTCAATATTGAGCGAATACGCATACCCGGCTTTTAAATCAATATTGGTGCTTCCCAAAATATCTTTTGCCGCTTTTGCATTGTCCACATCGGCCATTTGAATCGTCTTGGGCCTGGCGATTTCTCCGGCCTCGGAGCCTACCACAGTTGGGGTAATAACAACTTTCACCCGGGCGCTGAAATTTTCGGAGGCTGTTCGGCTGTAGAGCAACGCTCCGGTATTAAAACGTATAAAAATTCTGGATGAATCCTGATCAACATGAAAAACTTTAATGTCGAACTTAAGACTGAAATCCTGCCCGCCATAGGGTACCCCGGCATTGGTTTTCGTAACCTTTTCGCCTCCTCCACATCCAGTGAGAATGAGTAAGTGTAACAAGACTGGAAACAGAAAAACCGCTTTTAAATTCCACTTCATTCTTCTGCGTTTACCGATTTATCCAATGACAATTCACGACTCAGGCGTTTACTTGACTTTACACCCAACTCCTGTAATTTGTGCGCTTGCCAGACCAAGCCACCCCGCCCATCCCGCAATTTCTTCAGCGCTTCAGCATGTAATTTACCTGTCCGGTCAACCTGCTCACCAATCTTTTCAAAATCCTCGGCAAAGCTGATAAATTTTTCAAGTAAAATCTTTCCGCGCTCGGCTATTTCCTGTGAATTTTTGTTTTGATATTCGTATTTCCAGGTGGTCGCAATAATCTTGAGTGAAGCAATTAAGGTGGTGGGGCAAACCATCACAATTCCTTTTTCGTACGCCTCGTTAAACAGCGTTCTGTCTGCGTTCAGTGCTGTGAGATAAGCGGGCTCGATGGGAATAAACATCAGGATAAAATCAAGATTTTTCCCTTCTGTCGCAGACTGATACTCCTTGCCTACCAATGCTTTAATATGAGCCCGAAGCGACTGTAGGTGATTTTTAAGGTAAAGCTGTCGCTCCGTTTCATCAGCCCCATTTACAAAACTTTCATAGGCTGTGAGAGACACCTTGCTATCGACTACCACCCATTTATTTTCAGGTAATTTAATGAGTACATCCGGCTGTAATCTTCGACCATCAGCCTGCGTAAAACTTTGCTGCAGAAAATACTCCCGATCTTTGGCAAGTCCTGAACTTTCCAGGATGTTTTCCAAAATCATTTCACCCCAGTTTCCCTGGGTTTTAGAATCATGTTTAAGCGCTCTGGTTAGATTTTCAGCATCTTGGCTCATCTTTTGGCTGGTGTCCTTCAGATTCTTGATTTCCTGACGCAAGCCTGATGTTTCCCGAATATTGTCTTTATGCGTTTCCTCAACCTTGTCCTGGAACTCCTTAAGTCTGAACTTTAAAGGTTCGAGCACCTGATCGAGCGAAATTCTGTTTTGGAGACCGAATTTTTCACTTTTTTCATCAAAGATCCGGTTGGCAAGTAGTTCGAAATCTTTCCGGAGAACTTCCTGTATGTTTTGCAAATCTGCTTTTTGTGCGATCAATTGAACTTCAAAAGATTCTTTTTCTACTTCGAGTTTACCTACTCTGATCAGAGCGGTCTCTTTTTCTTCCCGAAGTCCACTTATTTCGGAGAGTAAATGCCCATTCGATAAATTTATTTGCTCCTTTTCCTGGCGTGTAATCTGCAAAGTTTGTTGAAGGATGGAGATCTCTGATTGTAAATGCGGTATCTGACTATTTTTCCTGGATACCAAAGTTCCGAGTATATATCCCATTCCCAGAAAGCCAATGGCCAATACGCTCGTAATTAGCACAAAAACAGAATTTTCCATAGGAATGCCGCTTCCTCTCAGTTGTTGAGGATAACGACAAATGTACCAACTTCCACGCTATTGAAAAGTTCGATTACCTCCTCATTGGCCATTCTCACACATCCTTTACTGGCAGCTGTCCCCAGCAAACCTTCTTCGTGGGTGCCATGAATAAATATGCCACGTTCGAAAGAGTCTTTGCCCGGACCGGCATTCACATTGTTTTCCAATCCGCGAAGGTGGAGAATTCGCGTCGTGATGAGATCAAGTCCTGTAGAAACCGATGACATTTCAATTTGCGCATTTTCACCTGTGGGGATTTTGTTTTTCAGGACACTGTTCAGGGGCAAACCTTCGCCGACTTTATCTGCTATTTCGTGAAGGCCGGCTGGGGTGCAATTGGTACCTGTGCCACTGCCTATTCCTTTTTTGGACGTTGACACATCGAAAGTTTGAACAATTTGACCGTTTTCTATCAAATAGAGCCTTTGACGCTTTACGGCGACGTAAATGAATTTATTGAATTGGATCTTATTGTATTTGATCCCAAGGTATTCCAGTAAGAAATCTACCAGGGGTTCATCATAGTTCACTTTGCCCGGCACTTGCAGTGACGAAAACAGAAACCAAAAGCTGAAGAGGAAAACAAAAATTCGCATTTCTTTTCTAAAAGAAACTTACAAATCCGAAATGGAGTTTTCCACCGCGGAGAGATATATTGTTGTCAAACTGACGACCCAATGCATATGTCAACGAAAAAATCCCGGCTGCAGTTTCGAAATTTATACCCCCTCCAAATCCGAATGGGGTGTCTGATATATTTTCGGAGACAGATTGATCTTCATAATATCCTTGATCAACGAAGATAAAAAGATTTGAATTTTGCTCGAGTAAATAGCGGAATTCGATGGTCCCTATGGCAAAGGTACTGGCGAAAATCGACTGCTCGTCAAATCCACGGATGGATTTCAAGCCACCCAATCTGTACATCTCGTTTCGAAACATATTCTCATTGATAAAATGCCCTGCAAAAACCCGCGTGAGAATAGTCGCACGGTTTCCAATTGGAAAATAATTTCCAACTCGAAAATTGAGGTTGTAAATCTCGCTGTTGAGGGTCAAACCTTCATAAAATTCTGGATTCACCTCTGCATTCTGTTCAATCTTTTTGTTTCCGGCTGAGAGTGTTGTTTCGAGAAAATAACCCCGTCGTGGATTAAACCGATAATCAAGATTGCCGGTGGTGGCACCTATCCCAAATAAAGTCGAGCGGGAATCGACGTACCGGTCAAGGGAGAATATTTGAGCGGAAATTACATTGGCCTGAGCCTGTTCCACAAAAACCTTGACAAAATTTGCACCTGAAAAATAGTATTGAATGGCAGCCTGAATATTAATCTGACTGAAGAGGGTGTCCTGTCGGTAAAGATTCATCTTGAATTCCGTTCCAAAAGGGGTGTTGAGAATATAAGGGTAAGCAAATCGCAAATCCAATTGTTGGGTTCTTGTTTGCA
>JBBSDD010000095.1:0-8232 GCA_038249755.1 Flavobacteriales bacterium
ACAATATGACTTTAATGCAAGGATTCAATGACGAATTGCCTTTTGAAGGAATAAATGATGACAACGGAATTGTTGTGGGTTGGACGCAAAAGGAAATAATTATGGATGCGGACAGTTACCAAAACAGAGGATTATGGATGTCGAATGAAGAAAATATCAGCAACTTGGCTGGTGGCGATGGTACTAATTTTTCCAGTGGAATTGGCGGGAGCATGGCCCAGTTTACCATTACCGACAGTTACCTTTATGTGCTCCGCCCTTCGTCCATCACATCATTTAATCTGGATGCAAATCTCTGTCCCGAACAAGGCTCCGTAACCCCGGTGAACTGGGTCGCTGAAACCATTTTTCCTTATAACAACCATCTTTTTCTGGGTACGACATCGGGAATGATGATTTTTAATTTAAACAATCCTTCCACACCAGAATTTGTTAGCAGTATTTCTCACTTAACAGCCTGTGATCCTGTGGTGGTTCAGGACGACAGGGCCTATGTCACCATCCGCAATGGCAATAACTGTATGGGGGTTTTAAACCAATTGTTGGTGATTGATATCAGCAATTACAATTCACCCTTTACAATAGCGGAATACAATCTTACCAACCCCCATGGTTTGGGAATTGACGGGAACACGTTGTTTATTTGCGACGGAAGCGCTGGCCTGAAAGTGTACAATGCAGAAGATGATATGGCTATTGCGGACAACATGATTTCCCATTATGAAAACATCAATACGTACGATGTCATTCCTTATAACGATGTGCTGATCATGTCAGCCGAAGAAGGTATTTACCAATACGATTATTCCGATCCCCTTAACATTTTACAACTCAGCTTTATCGCGGTCAATTAATAAACTGATGAAACTACTTTTGACCATTGTCTTATGCATATCTGCCATCTGTCTTCAGGCACAGGATGGTCGCGACATCATTTATTTAAAAGACGGATCGATTTATAAAGGAAATATTACGGAATATATTCCTGGTGCCCATGCAACCATCAAACTCCTGGATGACAGGATCATTGTAGTGCCGGTCCCAAGCATTATGCACATGACTATGGGCAGAGATGATATTATCAAAAAAAAATTTGATATGAAGCAAAAAGGCTATTTTCACAATTCCCTCGTCGGGCCTCAATGGGGCAAAAGTAATTACGGTAGTACCCAGGTAACCTTTGCTTACAATATGGTAAATGGTTACCGGATAAAGAACCACCACATGGGAATTGGGCTTGGTGCAGAAAAACATTCTGGCAATTGGTATGCTCCTGTCTATGCTGATTACAGCTACCATATATTAAAAGGGCACTTCAGTCCGGTAGTTGGGATCAATGGAGGCTTTATGGCTCCTTTTAGGGATGAGTCAGGCTCAGAATACGGATATACAAAGGGTTCATTTGTTGGGGGTAGGATAGGTTTTGTAGCCTACAAAAACCCGCATTTTGCCTTTTTGCTGAACATCACCTACCGACATATTCGTTTAAGTGGTGCGGAGTACAACAGATTTACATCCTGGGACCAATGGCATGAAGTCACCGGCTCGGCCAGTCTGCACAGGGTCGGGATCATGATGGGTATTGTAATAAATTGAATGATCAATTTTTTGGAGGCCAGTAACTGTTGTTATTGCAGGAACGCATCGTAAATTTCTTGGAAGGCATTATCTTATCACGTTGCATATATACAAATGAAGTGGGGTACAAGGGTGTTATTTTGTTGCGTGTATAAACGAGTTGGGATTTATTAAAATTAAGACGACGGAATAAAAATCAAAACAAGGACAGTAATTCAGATAAAAAAATTGAGGTAATTATCGTTGTACCATTTCTCTTGTTTGTAGGCTTTTCCATCGCAGCATCCTTTTTTCAATCGTTGAATAATGGATATATCTATGGCTAATTAACTCAAGTTTCGCACATCACATATTTGTAGCAGGGACGGGACTTGAGTTATTTAATTTCAGCACTGCCCTGGCATTGGTCCTTTCGACCCTGTCAGCGGCAAAGAAGGAAAAGCATACATCAAACCATTCAATTAAATCACCCGATTACGGCCCGCCGAGGTAAAGCTTTCTACTTTTCAAATGCCCTGCGCTGGCGGTAAAACCAAACGGCCCTACGAAGATTTCACCACTCCGTGGCCCCTGGGAGGTTTTCACAACCGAAGAACGCAAAAGTGACGCGTGAAACTTGAGTAATTAACATTCGGACCGCCGAGAGGCCAGGGGAGCATCTCTTAATCTTGGCTATAACAAATCTGTTCTCAGCACTTAAATATGAAGCTGGTGAAATCAATACAATTCACGGCAGGAAGAAAATAGCGTTGCTTCGCTACTCCGCGCTTGTCACAACCCTGGCCGATTGTAGCAAGTTTGATAAAACCAGGTAGAATCAAAAGGTAATGTGTAATTTTGAAAAACTAAAAATGAAAAAAAATGAAAAAATTAATTTTAGGTTTGGTATTGGGAAGTACATTTCTACTCACCTCTTGTGGTGAAAACAAAAATACGGACGTTGTAGAATCTGGAACCTATCAGGGCGTAGCTGAAGAAGTTGAACCGGGCGAAAAAGAAATTTATGTCAGAACCTCTGACGACAAACTGGTTGAATTGTATTTCACCGACGAAACGACAGTCATGACAAGTGACGGGCAAACTTCATCCTTTGATGCGCTAAAAGAAAACGGTAAAGTTGAGATAACCGTTGAGAAAATAGGAAATAAAAATGTACCCATTTCTGTAAGAATACTAGAGTAATACAAATTGATGATGGCTGAAATACCTTCAATTTGGAGGGAAGAAGTATGGCATCCACTTTCTGTGCACTTACCAATAGTCACCTTGCTTTTGGCTTCTGTGGCAGCTATTGTAAGTTTGGCTGTGAAGCATAAGATTTATCATCTCTTTCTTCAACAGATGGTTTTTGTCATGTTGGCTGTTGGTGTGCTGAGTGGTTGGATTGCCATTTACACGGGAGAATTGGCTTACGTGATTGAAGTAAGGAAAATTTGTGACCCTAAAGTTCTTCAAGAGCATCAATGGTGGTCTTATGCTTCATTGATTGTTTATTCGGTCGTTTTCTTGCTGGAAATCATTCGTAAATTCATTGTTCTTAGATTTGCCAAGGCAATAAAATCAATTGGCCTTTTTTTGTTGAGCGCGGCACTTTTGGGTTTGCTTTATACAGGCCATTTAGGCGCTTCTTTGGTATATCAGCAAGGGGCGGGGACTTATAATCCATCCGATGATTGTTCTGAATTTGTTAAATAGCGGAGATTTTATTGGATTGAATAAATAAGGGATTAAGATAATTTAATTTAGTCTCATTGGTAATTTTTTATTCGCGTTAAGAAAATTAATTTCAGAATTTTTAGGCTATTCGTAAGTCTCCGTAGAAGTGAGCATTGAGTATTAGCAGATATTTTTTTTTTGGAAACGCATCTGATGAAGCGTAAGTCCAGAATCCCATGTGATTCTATGGAATATTGATCATTCATAGTCTTGCGTGCAATTTTTAGTGACCCATTTATCAAAAAGTTTACAGTTGCCGAAGGTTCCCAACGCTTGTGCCTTCTCTTCCTTCTTTCCACCCGGAAAATACCTGTAAAAGAATGGAAGTTGGCGAGCGGTTGCTGATTGGCGCCGATTCACTTTACGAAGTCAACGTATATGAATCAAACAATTTTGGGCTCTTGCTCGGGAACGAAGCGGCGTCAGCTCTATAATCCTCAAGCCAAATACGGCCCGGCAGCCCTGTGAAATTTGTATCTTAAACCACACCCGTATTGCTCCCCAATCTTGGATGCGATGATTCCAATAAAGGCTTAAGTTAATTTAGACTGATTATAAATTACCACATTCTAGGTATTGTGAAGGCTCTACCATGCCCGTACTTTTGGCCCGGATTCAAAAAGAAAAAAATATACCATGAAAATACAATTTTGTGCTTTTGCCGCCGCCGCACTTCTCCTCGCTTCGTGCAACGGTGATGACGAAACGACAAGAGAGCCATTGCCGATTCCATCTGCATATGAAGGAGTGAATTATGACGCGAATACAACCGTAGAAAATTCAGTGCTAACAAACTTAAAGAGCCAGGTAATCGTTGCCAAGCTGGGCCGCAATCCGGGAGTGGTCGTTGAACTCGCTGCACTGGAAGCTCCTTATCTCGCCGGCGCTCCCTCGCTAAGCGATGTTTCGACAAATTATTTCGTCGGAAAAATGGAAGGTCCCGCAGGTTATATGAATGAGCTCGCAAACTCCAGTGGCAACACTTACACTCCTGGCGATCCCGATCTCTCAGGCGAAGGAGGGGTATATGGCCCGTACCTGTTTGATGAAACCGGTCTTGAGATGGAGCAACTCCTTGAAAAGGGTCAATTTGGCGCGGTGCTTTACAACCATTTTACAGCGCTAATCACCGGTCCGGTATCAGTCGAAACCACAGACAGGATGGTGGCCATATTCGGTGCCCACCCTACATTTCCGAATACCAACAATGCCGTCAATGCAGAATTCCCCGACCAATTTATGGCCAACTATGCAGCCCGCCGCGACAAAGCCGACGGAAATGGCCTCTATACCCAAATGAAGAACAATTTTATTAAACTTCAGGCAGCAGTGAATGCCGGAAGCGTCTATGACACGGAAAAACAGGAAGCAATAGATGCCTTAAAAATCACATGGGAGCAGATCAATGCCGCCACTGTTATCAATTATTGCCACGGAGCTACATCCGCCCTCAGTGAATCTGACCCATCAGATGATCAGAAAGCGGGTGCCTTTCATTCCATTGGAGAAGCCATCGGCTTTATACATGGGTGGAAGACCATCCCAACAAGTGCAAAACTCATCACTGATGCAGAAATTGATGAAACATTGGTGCTGCTCAATGCCCCCGCAGATACCCCGTCAACCGTGTATACCTTTGCCACCGATGCGCTGAACCAGCTGCCACAGCTGCAGGATGTAATCTCCAAACTCCAGGACATATATGGATTTACAGATCAGCAGGTCGACGATTTTCGGTCCAATTGGGTAACGGTACAAGGACGATAAATTTTAATTTTCAGGAAGGAAATGCTGCACCCCAACACGCCACAAAAGATGAAATCGCTACACTTCGGCCCGGTTATAGTTTTTACCCTTATGCTCTTCGTATCCGCGCTGTCGTCGTGTACAGAACCGGACGAAAACGACCAGCAAGGCCCTTTTGACCGCAAGGCCATGCTCACCAATTATGCCGACAATACAGTGATTCCTGCGTATGCCGAGCTGCTTGAAAAACTCGAAACACTCGCTTCAGATGCTGGTGCATTCGACATGGAAACATCAGAAGAAAACTTAACCGCAGCGCAAGCGTCCTGGGTAGAAGCCTACCGCGCATGGCAATCAGCGAATGCGTTTAATTTTGGACCGGCAGGCGAGATGGGTCTCCAGAAGGGCCTGATCGAAGAGATTGGTACATTTCCCGTAAGCCAATCAAAAATCGCTGATATCCTGGCGTCCGGAACATATAATCTGAACGATTTTAATAGAGATGCCCGCGGCCTCCTGACTGTAGAGTACCTGCTCTTCGCCCCTGCCCAGGATGGAGGTGCGAGCATCAATCGGTTCAACAACCAGGTAGCAGGTGACTTCCTTGTGGCTTTGGTACTCAATATCGAAGAGCGCGTGCAAGCCGTCCACACCGGATGGACATCCGGATACCGCGAAACTTTCGTAAACAACAATGGCACCGATGTGGGCAGCAGCACCTCGCAATTTTACAATGAGTTTGTGCGCAGTTTCGAAGCGTTGAAAAATTTCAAACTGGGCCTTCCCCTGGGCCTCCGTCCGGGACAAATAGAAGCAGCCCCCCAACTCGTGGAAGCACTCTACAGCGGAACGTCGCGCGAAACGTTTGAATTGCATTTTGAGTCAATCGAACGCATATGGTATGGCGTATCGGTCGAAGGTGCGGACGGTCTTGGGTTTCAGGATTATCTTCAGACAGTGGTTGGTGGCCCGGCACTTATTCAAGCTACCACTGAGCAGCTTGCCCAGGTGCACGTCGCCCTGGATGCGCTGCCAATGACCCCAACCTTCTCCACACAAGTTTCTACCCAACCCGAAGCGGGTATTGCGCTTCACACCGAAATCCAAAAACAAACCCGCTTCTTCAAGAGCGATATGTCGTCCTTGCTCGGAATCGCAATCACCTTCAGCAGCGGAGATGGGGATTAATTAATCAGTCTGTGCAAAGGTGTTAGACCGGATTACCATCGTATTAAACAAGCCAGTGCACATTGCACCAATCGCGACCCTACGGGTTGCGATTGGTTTTTTAATGGCCGTGAGTACCATCCGGTTTCTTGCATTGGGCTGGGTGGCAGACCACTACATCGACCCGGTTTTTCACTTTAAATATTTTGGATTTCAATGGGTGGAAGTGTTGCCGGCTATGGTGCTCTACACCATTCACGGGATTATGATTGCCGCTGCAGTTGCGGTGATGCTGGGATGGCAATACCGCATCGCAGCTGTGGTCTTGTTTCTGGGCTTCACCTATACGGAGCTGATAGACCTGGTGTACTACCTCAACCACTACTATTTCGTAAGCATCGTGCTCTTCGTGCTCATATTCGCTCCTGCCCATCGGTACTTCTCACTGGATGCCCTTAGAAACCCGGCGATCAGAACCACCGAGGTGCCACAATTCTGGAAGCGCATCTTTCAATTGATGCTCGCCATCGTTTACATATACGCCGGCCTGGCCAAAATAAACCACACGTGGCTTTTTGAAGCCCTTCCTCTCAAAATATGGCTGCCCGCATCAGACGCTATTCCGGTGCTCGGTCCTTTATTCGCATGGCCGGCCGCGCCGTATATTTTCAGTTGGGTGGGGATGATATACGATAGTACCATCGTATTTTTTCTGCTTTGGCAAAAAAGCCGTCCGTGGGCATATACCATGGTGGTGGTATTCCATATTCTCACAGGCATCCTTTTTCAAATCGGGGTATTTCCGCTGGTCATGATCGCCGCCACCCTGATATTTTTCTCTGAGCGCTGGCACGTCAAATTGATCAGTGGAATACGCAATTTATTCTTGGGCGCAAAAGGCATTTTGGCCTTTCGGCAAAAAGCCAAACCTGCAGTTGAAGTTCTCAAAAGCTTCAAACCGATTTCTCGCGGAGTCGTTCTTTTGGCAGCTTTGTTCTTTGCATTCCAATTGGTATTCCCCTGGCGCTACTTGCTATACCCTGGCAATCTCTTCTGGACCGAAGAAGGATACCGGTTTTCATGGCGGGTGATGCTGATGGAAAAAGCCGGCACGGCCACTTTCTATGTGAAAGATGGTGTCTCCGGGCGGGAAGGCATTGTGGTAAACAGCGCTTTTCTCAATCCCCACCAGGAAAAGCAGATGGCCATGCAGCCCGATATGATCTTGCAGTTTGCCCACTTTCTGGGAGAACATTACACTGCCCAAGGCGTTCAAAATCCTTCCGTGCGCGCTGAAGTGTACGTGACGCTGAACGCACAGCCGAGCCAATTGCTTATCGACCCACAGCGCGACCTGACCCAAATCCGCGATGGGTGGAAAACAAAAGATTGGATCATGCCGGCACCATGACAAAAAAGGTCAACATATCCTTCTTCAGTCTGCGCCTCCTATTGGTGGTCATGGTCCTTGCATGGTCCACACCAATTCACGCCCAAATACGCATGGCCAGTCTTTCCGGAAAGGTGGTCAATGACAAAGGAATGCCCGTACCCAATGCACGTGTATTGATCGACAGCACGGCCTTCGAGATGTTTACAAACAATGCCGGCGACTTTGTATTCGACACAGTGCCATATGGTACGTGGCTGGTTCGGGTGCAGGCTGCCTTCATGAAAAAAATGGAAAAATCCGTTGAGCTGAATGCCCTGGAAATGCGCGTTGATTTTGTGATGGAGGCTGATGTACTGGAGCTTCCGAAGTACACGGTGTACGACCAAAAAAATCCGGATCTGGGGGTGACGCGGATGCGTTCGCTCGAAAACTTTGGCATCTATGCCGGGAAGAAAAACGAAGTTATCGTATTGCGTGAACTCGATATGAACGCGGCCACGAACAATCCCCGCCAGCTCTATGCAAAAATTGTGGGGCTCAATATTTGGGAGAGCGATCAGGCTGGGCTCCAGCTCGGTATCGGGGGGCGGGGCCTCAATCCAAACCGCACATCGAACTTCAATACACGACAA
>JBBSDD010000096.1:0-8192 GCA_038249755.1 Flavobacteriales bacterium
CATAGCAAATGTTGTCTTTAATGGCAATGACCATTCCAGCCAGTTTTCCAGCAGAGCCGTCAGCAATTTTTGACTGGACAATTTCAGCCTTTTCCTTTGCCTCATCGGCAAAAACTTCACGAAAAATATTTAAATCCTTGGTTTCATTAATTCGGATGAGATAGTGCTCCACCAGGTCGGGAAGGTTCACAGAGCCGCTACTCAAATCGGTTTGTACAGACTCAAGGGAATGGTATTGTTTCAAAATAGGATGATCTGGTAAGGTTATTTTTTGTCTTCCGGCCGGTTGGGATCGCTGTAATCTTCTTTCGAAGCATCCTTAAACTCTTTAATTCCACGGCCGAGGCCTTTCATGAGTTCAGGAATTTTGCGACCACCAAAAAGCAGTAGTATGACCAGTACGATCAGAACAATTTGCCAGGGACCTACAAATAAAAAAATGGATGAAAGCATGTCGCTTTTAGTTTTTACAAAAGTAAGAAAAATCAATGTACCCGCATGGTTATTGGCGATATATCCACAGAGCCGGATCCTGTTTGGTGGTTCCGCTTTCTGATACCTTCCAGATTTCGAGGTGTGCTTCCGTTTTACCAGAAGATTCGTCAGTGAGCACAGTGCCCAGAGACTGTTTGCTTTCGACTTTCTGGCCTTTGCTTACTGAAACTTCCTTGAGATTGGAATAGACCGTGCGGTATCCACCGTGGTTGATGATCACATTTTGACCAGCGCCTGGTATACTGAATACAGCAGAAATAGTTCCCTGAAATATGGCACGGATAGCAGCACTATTGCTGGTGGCAATGTCTATACCATTGTTTGGCACCATGATGCCAGCAAGGACTGGATGTGGATTCTGACCAAATTTTGCGGTAATCACGCCTCTTTCAACAGGCCAGGGAAGTTTTCCTTTATTGCTCTCAAAGTTGGCCGAAAGCGCCGCTGCTTCAGGCGTCAGGGCAAATACGCCTGCATTGTCTTTTTTGGATGCCCTGATTTCCGCTTCAATGATTTTTTGAATTTCCTTGTTGAGCTTTTCGCGCTGTTTCTCTTGTTCTTTTAGTTTTTTAAGAAGTGTTTTTTCTTCCTGCTGCAAACTTGTTACAGCCGATTTCTGGGCGCTTACATCCTCTGCGAGTTCTTTCCGAACGTTTTCTTCATTTTGAAGCAGTTCATCTTTTTCATTGATTACGGCGAGCAGTCCAAGGTTGAGTTCGTTCAATTGAGCTTGTGTGGCGAGAATTTCCTTCGCCTGATTTTGTCTGAATCTCGCGATTTGTTGAAGATGTTTGATCCGACTGGTGGCCTGATAAAAGTCTTTTGAGGCAAAAATGAACATCAAACGATCTTCTGCCCGGTTGTTGCGTTGGGCAAATTGGATCATTTTAGCATAATTGTCTTTTAAAGCTTTAAGCTCATTTTCCAGCTTGGTGATTTCCGCTTTGTTCTGTTTGATGCGCGCATTATATTGCGCTATTTCGCGCTGCAGCGACTTGATGAGATCCTCTCTCAATCCGATTTTTCGGGTGAGTAAAGAGAGTTCGGCTTCCACTTTATTTCTGTTATCCCGGGTCTCTTTCAACAACTTGCTGGTGAGGCTGATTTCTTCGGAGATGCGGTCGCGTTCCTTTTGCAACTCCGCTTTCTCCTGAGCATTCAGCGTTGCTGTGCAAAGAAGCAGCAGCAAAAACAATCCGGCAGCACTAAGGCGCTGTCGAATATTTATCCGGAATTTTGAAGGGATAGCTTTGGGCTTCATTGGTTTTGATTCGCGTGTATTCCAGGTCAAATGTTGAGGTGCCTTCAGTGGTGGACATTTCAATTTTTATCTGCATTGGGAATGCAATTCCGTCCACGACCTCAAATCTACTGTAATATATCTTCAGCGCCCTATTTAACAGAATGTCATCGATCAATATTGTTTCCACCTTAAAATCCCCGGGTCTGATGAAATAACGTTTCAGGATCAAATCATCCTCGCTGTATTTCCGTGTAACCTTTTCATATTTTTTTGCTCTGAGCACCTCGGCAAACACGCTATCAGTTGCAGTTCGAGGCGATTTCAGATCCACGGCCTTGCGCAACTTCCGTTTGGATTTGGTTTGAAGTACATAATTCAACCCGTCAACAAAACTGGTGTATTTATCTTCGGGGTTGATTTCAACTGGATTGCCGATCAATAGATTTTCGAGAAAAGGATATCCGGCAGCGTACGCTAGAATGGTGTCCATTGCATCAATACCACCTACAAAATATTGGCTCTTCAGTTTATCTATAAATTTTACAGAATCCTGATCAATCAAAATCCTGGCTGCTTCTATTCCAAGTGCTGGCGTGACGCTCAGCCAGATAGCACTGTCTTTGGCGATCCGCATATTTACCTTAAATGCTCCGCTATGAAGTTCAGAGGAAGAATTCACAGAAAGTTTTCCGCTCAAAGATTTGAAATCAAAATTATTGGCATCCACCAAATCCAACAGCGAATTTGTGCTGATATTGATCAATGGGCTCCGCTCTACCACGCGTTTGGTTTTACAAGCCGATGCACCTGCCAGTAAAACCAGCAAAAAACAGAGTTTGAAAAAGCGTGATTTCGTCATTTATTTCTCTGCTTTTTCTCTGTTAATTTTCATTTCAATTACAGCACGGTCGCCACCAGCGGATATGGCCGCTTCCCATTGAACAATTGCTTCGTTGTTCCGATTGACCTGGTGAAGCACGTCTCCGTAATGGTCAAGTACGACAGGATCATTTCCGCCTCCATTTTTTATGGCTTGCTCAATCCAAAACAAAGCATTCTGAAAATTGCCGCGCATGTAGAGCACCCATCCATAAGTGTCCTGAAATGAAGGCTGATCCGGACGCAGGTCGTTGGCTTTTTTGGCCATTGTTTCGGCTTTCTCCAATTTCTCGTTGCGGACAGAAAGATGATAGGCGTAATTATTCAGAACCACCGCATTCGAAGGATCAATTTTCAAAGCCGATTCATACGAACTATCTGATAATTCATGGTTATCTGTTTCGAAGTAAGCATCCCCCAACGAGGCATAGAATTGCGAAAGCAGGGGATTGTTATCAAATACAAGATTTTTACCGGTATTGAGCGATTCTATGGATTCTTCGAATTTTTTAAGCTGTAGCAGCCCAACCCCATGAAAGAGATAGAAGGTTGGTTGTTGTGGAAATAACTCCATGCTCTTTTCACTCTCCTTTACAAGCGAATCGAAGTCGCCCAGTTGTGAGTTAATAGTGAGTATTTGCTGCCAGATAGGAGGTCGGTTGCCGTCCAATGTCACGGCCTGCCTGAATTTTTCACGTGCTTTTTCGAGATCGCCGATATTGTAATAAATGTCGCCTTGGATGGCGTAAGCTTTGGCCTCATCAGGATGTGCTTTTTCCAGTTTTTCACCAAGAATGGTAATGATATCCTGGTTTTGTTTTAAATCTCCTGACGATAGAAAATTGAGAAGGATATTCACTTTTACGTCTATACCCAGATCATAACTTTCAAATGCACGGCTGAGATAATTGTTGGCAGAAACCAGATCGCCTTCTCTCCGCGAAATTTCATATAGCGAAAGCAGTACGAGCCCGTTGCCAGCATCTATATTGAGCATGTCCAGATAAATGGATTTGGACTCGTCTTTTTTTCCTGATTGCTGAAGTATTTCAGCCTTCATTCCGTAATAGCGTATTTCGCCAGGGTTATTTTCAATCAACTTGTCCACCTCCTTCAAGGCAGCTGCATGGTCTCCTTTCTCCATATAAATGAGTTGGCGTTGCATGGAAAGTTCTTCATTGGGTCCGGTTTGAGCCTCCAGCTTATCATACATCGCAAGTGCCTCGTCATATTTTCCTTCGGCCGCCAGCAAACCTCCAAGGCTGAAATAATATTCAAACTGGTCTGGATGATTTTCGATGATCTCTTTTACCAATTTTATACTCTGCGCAGTTTGACCGGTTTCGGCGTAAAGCTGAGCCAGGAATTGAGCGTACCATATATTCTCTTTGTCCTCGGCTACCACGGGCTTCATAAAATCAATCGCACGGGAGAGATTGCCCTCGTCAGTCAAAATTTTAGCCAGTTCAAAACGCACTGCATTGCTGCCTGGATCAATAGCGAGGGCTTCATTAAAAAGGCTTTTTGCTTCCTGAAAATTGCCGAGAATCTTCGCTCTGTTGGCATCAAAAAAGAGCTCAGTAAACTTTCTTTCAGCTCCAGCTGACAGCGCAGTCCGAAAAGGTTGAACATTCGTTTGCTTTGCTCCAACTGGTCGTTCCGCACACTGCGAAAACAGGGAAACTGACAAAATCAAAATCGCCGCTAAACGCCATTTTAAGAAACAAAACTGCTGCAGATTCTTCATCCCATCTGATTATAGTCACCAATACTTAATTGATTGGCAACTGTGTTTATTTTAGCGTGATGTCCTATCATACTCCGCTCCAGATACTGCCCATTGATTTGCGTATTGCTCTGGACAATACTGTTGGTTATACAACTGTTATTAACCATGCACATTGCACCAATGGATACATAGGGTCCAATAACTGAAGAGGATATAATGGCCCCTTCGCCAATATAACACGGAGGAATGATCACGCTGTTTTTTATTGCGACAGATGGATCAATTTTCGATTCCGGATATTTCCAATGAAGTATCCTTTCGTTTGTTTCTATGGTGGCCAGCGGATTTCCGCAGTCCATCCATTCCGTCACCTCTCCGGGTACAAACCGCGTGCCTTTCTCGGTGAGTCGTCTCAAAGCATCCGGAAGTTGATATTCTCCGCTGCGCGTCACTTCATTATCAATCAAATATTTGATTTCTGTAGCCAGGTCTTCACCCCGCTTGAAATAATAAATGCCGATCATGGCCAAATCACTTACAAATTCTTTTGGCTTTTCGATGAAGTCTGTGATAATTCCATCTGAATTGAGTTTCACCACACCAAATGCAGATGGATCAGCAATTTTTTTAACCCACAATACCCCATCTGACGACTCCTCCATTTTGAAGTCAGCCCGGAAGAGCGTGTCCGCAAAAGCGACGATTACCTTCCCCTGCAATGCTTCTTTGGCACACCATACGGCATGCGCAGTTCCCAAGGCTTCATCCTGATATGCAATGCGTCCATTGGCACCCAGTGCATGTGCCACTTCCAGCAAATGCCTTTCGGTTTCGTCTCCAAAACGGCCTGTGACGAAAACCATTTCTTCTATGGGTTCATTCAGGAGCGCAGCAATGTCTTCCACAAGATGCTGTACGATGGGCTTACCAGCTATGGGAATGAGGGGTTTGGGCGTGGTGAGGGTATGCGGTCGAAGACGCTTGCCCATGCCAGCCATGGGGATAATTATATTCATGCTTGTTTATGCATTTTTTCCTGTGCTTCCAAAGCCACCACTTCCCCGAATGGTATCGGGCAGTGATAGAACTTCCAGAAGGGTTGTATGTTCATATCGGGCCACCACCATCTGAGCAATTCTGTCTCCATCGTGGATGTGAACGATTTGATTGGATAAATTTACTAATAATACCTTCAACTCTCCGCGATAGTCGGCATCGATAGTCCCGGGACTATTAAGTACAGTAATGCCTTCCTTAAACGCCAGTCCGCTTCTCGGTCGGATTTGAGCTTCCATGCCTTCCGGCAAAGCGATAAACAACCCGGTTGGGATAAGCTTTCGTTCTAATGACTCTAGTGTCAGGGTTTCATCAAGATTTGCCCGCAAATCCAAGCCTGCGCTGCTCGGTGTTGCGTATTGGGGTAAAGGATGTTTCGATTTATTGATGATTTCGAGTTCCAAAATTGAGAATTTTTAAGATTAGATTTTTCTCTCTGTAAAACATATAGCCCAGAAACATCAGGCTGGCCAGTGAAGCTGTGAAATAGGTGTAATTTCCTGGTAAGTTAAGGATGCGGTGTGCGCCATAAAGCACGGCCGCAATGATAAGGTAACCGAGCAATTCTCTGTAATTATAAGGAATCGGATGAAGCCGCTGACCCAGATAAAGTGACAGCGATAACATGGCAGCGTAGGCAGCAAAAGTGGCCCAGGCGGAACCGTAATAACCTATTTGCGGCACCAAAATCACATTCAAAATGATGGTGACTACTGCCCCGGTTATCGCGATCAGGGCTCCAAATTTGGTTTTGTCGTTCAATTTGAACCAAAACGACAGATTAAATAAAGCACCAAAAAAGATATAGGAAACAAGTAAGATCGGAATGACATCACGGCCCTCCCGAAATTCTTTTCCAATCATCAGAATAATCAGGTCGAGAAAGCACAAAATAATGAGGGTAAGAAAACTGGCCACGATGATGTAGTATTTCATGATATCGGCCTGTGTTTTATTGCTTTCAGTTCCGCTTTTCAGCGAAAAAATAAAGGGCTCAGCAGCAAAACGATAAGCCTGAATACCTATACTGAGCAACATCGCGATTTTGTAACACGCCCCGTAAATCCCCAATTGGGCTTTGGCAATCGGTTCTGTCAGACCCGACAGACGTGTATAAAAGGCACGGTCGAAAGTTTCATTAATAATTCCGGCAAGCCCCAAAATCAATAGGGGGAGGGCATATGGGAAAAGCTTTTTAAAGATGATCCGATGCCAACCCATGACCACATCTTTCATCCACGGTGAAAGGAGTAGGAATTTCAACGCGCTGCTGATCAGATTGGCTATAAATATATATCCAATTCCAATAGATGGGTCGTACCAGCCTTGTATAAAAGAATGGCCTAATGCGTCCGGATTTTTGTAAGCCGCAGGACAATAAAGAATCAGAAAAAGGTTCACTCCAATATTTACGAGAATGGTGCCCACATTGATCAGGGCGAAAGGGATGGGTTTGTTGAGCAATCGGAGACGGGCAAATGGAATGGTCACCACGGCATCGAGGGCAATGATCCAGATAAAATACTGGATGTATTCAGGATGAGCTTTGTATCCCATCCACGAAGAAATGTCAGCCATCCAAAACTGCGAGAGGATTAAAAAAATTGTAGCTGTGGCAAAGACCGAGATGAGGGAGGTGCTGAATATCTTTTGACGATGAGCAAGGTCTTTTTCCTGTGATGAAAATCGAAAGAAGGCAGTTTCCATACCATATGTCAGCATCACGATCAAAAAAGCGACATAGGCGTAAAGTTCAGTGACTACGCCATACTCTTCGGGTAAAAACACATAGGTGTATATGGGGAAAAGCCAAAAATTCACCAGCCTTCCTACGATACTGCTCAAGCCGTAGATGGCAGTTTGTCCGGCAAGTTTACGCAGTCCGCTCATTCGATTTTTTCCCGATTATTCGCCAGTAAACCGGGGCTTTCTTTTTTGCAGAAAGGATGTTGTACCTTCTTTGAAATCGTCCGTTCCAAAACAACTACCAAAAGCTTCGATCTCCACCTGAAATCCATCCACATCCACTGTGTAAACGCTGCTCACAGCCCGCATGGCTGCAGAGACTGCGGTAGGTGAATTTCGTACGATGCGCATCGCTATTTCAGCACATTTCGATTTAAGCTCGGTTTGGGTGCAGACATGGTTCACAAGTCCGATACGGTGTGCTTCATGCGCATCGATCATGCCGGCCGTCGTAATGAGCTCCATTGCATTGCCTGAACCCACCAGCAATGTCAATCGCTGGGTACCGCCATAACCTGGAATCAACCCGAGAGAAACTTCGGGAAGTCCCAATTTGGCATTGTCTGAGGCTACGCGAATATGACAACTCAATGCGAGTTCCAGCCCTCCGCCTAGTGCAAATCCATTGATGGCTGCAATCACGGGCGTTTGCATTTCTGCAATTAAATTAAAAAGAATCTGATGACCTGTTTCGCTCAGATTTTGACCTTCCTGATCAGAAAAATCAGCAAATTCCGAGATGTCAGCACCTGCTACGAAAGATTTTTCACCCGCACCCGTCAAAATAATTACCCTTACTTCCGGTGATGAAGATGCATCTTTCATGGCCTGAGAAAGCTCTCTGATTGTGAGTCTGTTCAGCGCATTCAACTTATGAGGGCGGTTTACAGTAATATAGCATATATGGCCTTCGGTTGACACGAGGACATTTTCAAAATTCATGCGGTGGTGATTTATTGCAAATGTAAGCCTCTTACATCTATTTCATGGTAAAACGCACTATTTCTCTATTTTTGAGAATGCGTTTCTTCCGCCCTTTAATCG
>JBBSDD010000097.1:0-8147 GCA_038249755.1 Flavobacteriales bacterium
AATCAAGATTGTTAAATACATACTGAAGCTCGCCTTGCTGCCAGGTGTTTACCATGATGGTTTGGTCCCCTGAGCTGATTCCAAGGTTGTACACTTTTCCTGGTTCCAGATATATCGGCGCCGTGTAGCGGTTAATGGCTATCCAGGCCTCCACTATTTCGTCCTTTTTTAATGAAAGTCTAAAATTGCCCGCTTGATCGATGGTCGTGAGGTCCCCGACACTAACTTTTTGCGAAAGCGGATCATTCTGGGTAAAAATTCTGATCTCCTTGCCTTCAAAACCGGCAGCCGAACCCGAAATCACAATTTCCTGACCGAAGCACAAAAAGGAGGTGAACAGTAGAAAACCGAGAAATTTAAAACGAATCATCCAGTTGAATCGAGTTGGGAATAAATTTATTCACGTCACCGCCATTCCTGTAAATGTCGCGCACAATGGATGAACTATAGGCAGCGTATTCCGGTTTTGAGACCAAAAAAATGGTGTCCACTTCGTTTGCAAGTTCGCTATTCATTTGAGCGATGGAACTTTCAAATTGAAAATCTTCTGCGTTTCTCAAGCCGCGAATAATATGTCCGGCACCTTTGGTGCGGCAAAAATTTACGGTAAGTCCCTGATAGCTGTCAACCTCTACTTTGTCTTCAAAATTAAAGGTTTGTTTGATCCATTGCATTCTTTGCTCCAGGCTAAACATGTATTTTTTTTCAGCATTGATACCAATGGCGACTACGACGCGGTCGAAAAGGGGAATGGCACGCCTTATGAGGTTTTCGTGACCTTTGGTGATGGGGTCGAAAGAGCCCGGAAATACAGCGATTTTGGCCATTAAAGGTTGTTTACAGCATTTCTGACATTCACGCACTTTTGCAATATGCCCTCAAGTTTATCAAGTTGGAGCATGGTAAACGGATCACTCAGAGCTTTGTGCGGTTCGGGGTGAACCTCCAAAAAGAGACCGTCCGCACCTGTAGCAATGGCCGAAATAGCAATGGTTTCGATCAGATCTGGATCTCCGCCTGTTACACCAGATGTTTGATTGGGTTTTTGCACGCTGTGCGTGCAGTCCATCACCACAGGAGCGCCAAGTTTTTTCATGCGATATATAGAAGTGGCATCCACGATCAGGTCGGTATATCCAAAAGTTGTTCCGCGTTCGCAAACCCATGCATTTTTATTGCCAGTGGCATGTACTTTATCGATGGCAAATTTCATGGCTTCAGGGCTGAGAAACTGTCCTTTTTTAATGTTTACCGTACATCCGGTTTCACCCGCTGCGGTGAGCAATCTGGTTTGGCGACACAGAAAGGCGGGAATTTGGAGATGTGTGACATATGGTGCCACTTCAGCGGGTTCGTGGCTTTCGTGGACGTCAGTAATATTGGATATCCCCAATTCATCTCTCACATCGCGCAAAATCTGTAGTGCCTGTTTTTTTTCAATTCCGGTAAAACTATCGAGCTTGCTGCGATTGGCCTTTTCGTAACTGCCTTTGAAAATGTAGGTGATGTCAAGCCGATCACAAATTTCTTTTACGTGACGCGCAATGTGGAAGGCCATGTCTCTGTCTTCAATGGCGCAGGGCCCGGCTATCAGAAATAATTTATTCATTCTTCTTTTGCTTTTTGACCGAGATACCCACTGTGATGGCGCATGGCATACGCTGCTTTGGTAAAACCTATTTTTTCCATGAGCAATACCACCAGGAGGTCTCCCGCTACTGTCATCACGGTGGTGGAAGTTGTGGGCGTTAACCCCAGCGGGCAGATTTCTTTTGGGTCACCGGTGTAGAGCACCACATCGGCCTTTTCCGCCAGTTCGGAATCAGCGCTTCCGGTGAGAACGATCATCTTCATTTCGGGATAGAGTCTTCTGGCCAAAAATTCAAGCTCAACAACTTCCCTCGTTTTTCCGCTATTGGATATGGCAAGCAATACATCGTTTTTTTGCAAAACGCCGAGATCTCCATGTTGGGCTTCCGCCGGATGGATGAAAACGGCACATGTTCCAGTGGAACTCAGGGTGGTTGCAATATTGTCGCCGATCTGACCGGCCTTCCCCATACCACTTACCACGACCTTTCCGTTTCGCAAATGGACTTGCTCATAGATCAATTCTACCGCCTGATAGAATGAACCATCGACAGGTATATTTTGGATGGCCTCAATTTCTTTGGCAATCAAATCTTTAATTTTTTGTTGGTCCAACGGCGAAGGGTTTAATTTCGGCCAAAATTAGCCTTTCTAAGCGATTATTTGCCCGACTCAAGTGGCAACTGGAAGAAAGTGAAATTCACGCTGCCGTAGTTTTTATGCAACGCGAAGTTGGGATGGAAAGTGTAGGAGTGTTCTTCGTTGTGCTCCAAAATGAGGAGACCGCCTGGTCGTAGCCATCCGGAATTCAAAATCATGTCAGGAAGTTCAGGAAACCGCGGATCGGCATAAGGTGGATCGGCAAATACCAGATCGAATGAGGCGTTGGGATTTTTAATCAGTTTGAAAACATCTGCTTTTACAATTCTGAGATTTTTTATGCCCCAGGCTTCCACAATACTTTCAAGAAATTTTTTAGAAACGATGTCAATATCTATAGCGATCACACTTTTGGCGCCGCGGCTGATAAATTCCAAAGAGATGCTACCAGTGCCGTAAAACAGATCGAGAACCTCGATCCCGGAAATATTGATTTCCCTGATCAAAACATTAAAAAGCGCTTCGCGTGCAAGATCGGTCGTTGGCCTGGCCTTGATTTTGGGTGGGGGATAAAATTTTCGCCCTTTTAGGGTGCCACTGATCACGCGCATAGCGGCGTGTATAGGCCCAGAAAATGCACCGCATCAAAGTTGGGTTCTGTTAACTTTTTTTTCCCGAAAGGGTTGTCTATTGCTTCCACGTTGGGAAGAAAGGTTTTTAAACCCGTGATAAGTGCTAAATTTTCTGCGGCTTGTCCGACGAGGATGAGTGAAGTACTTTCCGGCAGTTCCAGATTTTTCATTGTATAAAGAACGTAATATCTTACGTCTTCGGAATGGGAGGTTTCCAGATGATTGGCCAGATGGACTTTTCCGGCTTTAAAAACCAGCACGATAAACTGATTGGCTACCTGATGGATATAGATATGATCGTCTTTCGATAACCCTTGCATTCTTATCGCGATTTCGATGAACAGGCCAGCCGCATGGCGCAGTCGTAACCCGGGATAAAGCTGATCAACAAATTGTTCTGCAAGCAAATCGGCATTATATACAACCACAGCGTTTAGGGCGAGCAGTCGATCATACGTGACAATGCTGTCTTGCCTGGCGGCGGTGGAAAAGAGCAGATATTTTTCTTTTTCATTTTCATTAAATGCCGCTTCAGGGATAAGTGTCCACGCTGCGGAATGAACAATGCCATACAGCGGAGAGAGATGCTCAGAATTTGCGTCAGTTTCATTCGAGGATAGGCGGGGGGATTTGTTGACTGACACAAATTGCTCACCTTCCATATCGGAAAAGTAGTAGGATGCAAAAAAATTGGGCCCGAATTCGAGCCCAACTGATCGCATATCATATTTTTCAGAATGAATCACTTTGTAAAATAAAGTTTCCGGGAAGTTACTCTTTCCAATTGCCTGCAGTATTGGCTTCGGTGAGCGAGCCTACCTTAAGCGGTTCGGCAAATGGTTTTGGATCGAAGGCTTCGAAGACTGGTTGGCGAACACCACCACTTTCAATGGTAGCTGCGTTCATTTCAAAACGGTGATTGGCGAAAGGAACAAATGGAAGAGAATCTACATAAAAGGGAGTTTTTCTCGTTCGTGCATCATCCTCATTGAAGATGTATGTAAGCGCTGTTACCTGTATGGTATCCCGAATGATTAAGCCAGACATCATCGCCTCTTCATCGGTCATTCCTTCCGGCATTGGACTGATTATTCCCAGTTCACGTGCCATCTCGTCTGTGGGTACGGAGTCAGGCAGTGAACCAAGTCTTTTAATCAGCGTGAGTTCGCCACTTTTCAGGAAATAAGTGAGGGAGTCAAAAGATGACGCGAAATTTCCGTTTTCTTTCAGATAAGCAAGTTGAGCCTTTCGTATATCTTTTAATCTTTGAATTATGTGGGTTTCTATTTTTGAATTTTTCTTTTCATACTCAAGTTGATCGTCGATCACAGCATAATCCAGGTAAGCAAAGGCCATTGACCCCAGCGCCACTACAACGATGAAAATGACTTGTAAATTCTTGCTAATGATACCTTTGATGTAAAGCAGACTAAGGATTCCAACAATCAAAATCGCCAGGCCACCGAACAAAAACAGTGCTGTCTGATCTTTTGAGAACAATAACAATCCAAGCCCAATGATGATTAATAATATAGGGACAAAATATTTACCTATGACACGACCTACTTCTTGCATGTGCTTAGTTTGTTTTTACGAATGGCAACAAATCTACAATTTTTTTCAAATTGAGTTTTGTGGTTCACGGATATTTCACGAAAGGTCAAAACACCGTAATTTGCGGTATGCCATCCCCATCCTCATATACGCCTTTCCAGGTAAGGGAAAAATTATACAGGAACTTTGGATTTACGCCCACTCCATCTCAGAGTCAGCTTATTGAGGCGCTGTCGCGATTTGTGGTAAGCGAAAAACCCAACTGTCTGCTTATCGTGAAAGGATATGCGGGAACTGGGAAAACAACCATGGTGAATACATTGGTTAGGACACTTGGAGAAATTGGATTGCGTCACGTTTTACTCGCACCTACCGGAAGGGCCGCAAAAGTTTTGGGCAATTACAGCCAGGATCGGGCATTTACCATTCACAAAAAAATATATTTTCCCAATAAAACCAAGGATGGTCGTCTGTTTTTGGCGCCAGCGCAAAATCTGCATCGCAATACCGTATTTGTTGTGGATGAAGCCTCCATGATTGGTTGGGACACTTACCAGGGAGCCCTGGGTGGTAATTTGCTCCAGGATTTATTTGAATACGTCTACAATGGTCAGAATTGTCGGCTGCTGCTTATCGGAGATGGCGCGCAATTACCGCCCGTCGGTAGCGCTGTCAGTCCTGCACTTGATCTCGATTTCCTGAAATCACATTTTACGCTTACTGCTGCCACCTGCGAATTGACGGATGTAACCAGACAAAAAGATGATTCCGGCATTTTGGCACTTGCTACCGACGTGCGATTTGCAGTGAGCCACCCAAAAGAAAATCTTCTACCATTTGAAAATCCGCTCAAAGCAGATGTTCAGCAGATTGATGGCCTTGAATTGCAAGATTACCTTGAACAAGCATTTGGCGCGAATGGGCCGGAAGGAACCATGCTCATCACACGGTCAAACAAACGGGCCAACATGTTTAACAAAGAGGTGCGGGCCCGGGTATTTTACCGGGAAGAAAAAATTTCTTCGGGCGATTTTGTGATGGTGGTCAAGAATAATTATCACTGGTTGGGTGTTGAAAGCAAAGCCGGTTTCATCGCCAACGGTGACGTGATGGAAATCATGCGGATGGGAAAAAGAGTAGAAAAGTTTGGTTTTGAATTTGTCCATGCCACTGTCAGGATGGTGGACTATCCGGATGAGCCTGACGTGGAAGTCGTGATGTGGCTGAATGCCTTGGATATTGAAGCGCCGTCAATGAGCAGTTCAGATCAGAATAAGCTTTACGCTGGTACCCAAGAGGAATACAGCCATTTGAAAAGCAGGGACGAACAAAAAAAAGCGATTAGAAACGATCCATACTTTAACGCCTTGCAAATTAAGTTTGCTTATGCTGTCACTTGTCACAAAGCGCAGGGTGGTCAATGGCCTGTTGTTTTTGTGGATCAGGGGTATCTGACGGATGAGATGATGGATACCGAATATTTTCGTTGGCTCTATACAGCCATTACACGGGCTACGGACAAATTATATTTGCTCAATTTTAGTGAGAATCTCGTCCGTAGCCCGGGTGAGGCCGAATGACGTTGATCAATTGGACTTCATTCTTTTGAAGATGTATCGGGTAATGAAAATTCCCTGTCCGTCACCACTACCCGCATTGCTCTCAACCCCGCTTGTCACGAAAGCCAGTTCCCATCCTTCGTTGCTGAGGGTATTGATTGCCGAACCAATCATGGCATCATTGGATGCAATATTTTGAAAATTGATACCGACGCCACTGAAGAAGTTCAATAATTTGGTTTCATTCAATTCGTCCACCTTCAGGTCTTTGCGTTTTACATTTCCTTGTTCACTATCCACACCCGAATTTCGCGAAGTCGTATACATTTCTGCGTTTACTTCAGTGGTATTTTCGATGATACGCGACCGTCCGAGGCCCATCGGAACAATTGATTCCACGCTGGTGAGAATTTTGTACTCAACCTGCGCAAAGGAGTCTGTAGCCATGGTCAAAAGGGCCAGAATGAGAAAGGTTAGTTTGGTTTTCATTGTTTGTTTGGTGTTTGATTATAAATTTTGATTTCAGATGCGCCAAATCAAAATATATACCAAATTTAAAAAATGCTCCCATTCTTAAAATGATCTTTTACAAGTCTTTAATGACATCAAATTTTTAAAGAAAGTCCAAGTGAAAACACTTCTTTAAATTGTGTTCGGGGACCTCCTGAAATGGCTGGAGTGACAACCACATCATTGACTATCACAGCATCTTGCATGCCGATGATAATGTCGTCATCGTATATCAATTGCGTGATGATGCTGGCGGAAAGCCATTCATTGATTTTCATCGTGATCAAGTTCTCCCAGTTCACATCGACATTTTGCGGATTTTCGAAATAGTTGGAGAAAAGGTCAATTCTAGTTTGCCAGTTTACGTTTTCGACAACATCAACCGTGTAGGCTACTTTCACAAATGCTCCAAACTCGTACCTCGCATTTTCGCCGGGATCCAGTCCATATTCGGGAGCCAGGCGATCAATATTTACGAATGTAGCTTTTGCCGTAATGGGAGAAACCATAGCAGAAAAACGCTCATTGGGTTTGTAGTCGATACCGAGTGAAAATATAGAAAATGCAGGTGCCATGAAATCGGAAATGGGATCACCGATTTCCACACCATCTGCTATATTGAATCCGGGAGCAAATTGCGTTCTGAAGTTGAATAAAGCGCTGTAATATAGTTTGGGGTTGCTGCTTTGATACCCGTATTTGGAAGTGAAATCAATACGGTCGTCGGTTTTGATGGGCGATCTGTCGTCCTGACTGAGAAGACCATAGGCCAGGTCAAGGGTGTTTTCCCAGCTATTTCTTTCTTTTTTATATCTGCTAAACATGCTGGCGAAAGTGGTTCCGGCGAGTGAATTTTGACCCCCGGCAGCCCAATTGCTCAGATACGTTTGGCTGAAATTTAACGTGAATTTTCCGCCAAAAAGCCAGGTTTTCGGTATTGTATCAGACGGTGCCCGACCAAGTGCTTCGAGTCGGCTTCGTTCGTCTTCGCTTAGAGTTCCCATGTTGACCTGTGCTTGCCCAAATAATGGCAGGATTGCTATGCCAGCAAGAAATAACCAGTTTTTCATTTTGAATTATTTTTGAAGTGATTTTATTTTTCCTTTTGAATATGTACATCCATTTGTGGAAATGGAATTGAAACGATTACAGCATCAAAAGCTTTTTTTACTTTTTCATGAAAATCGAAAAAGATGCCGCAGTAATCTGAGGCCAATGACCAAATGCGCACCTGGAAGTTGATGGAACTGTCTGAAAGTGTCGACAAGACTATTGCGGGAGCGGGGTCGGTAATAACATGCGTTTCTTCTTCATTGAGTCTATTTAAAACAGACTTCAATTGATCAATATTGGCCACAGAGGAAACACCAAATTCCCTATCCACCCTTCTTCTTTTCTCTGTAGCGTGATTGATCAAAGACCCAGAAGAAAGTGCATCATTGGGGAGAATGATTGTTTTATTGACCGGCGACTTCAAAATTGTATAGAAAATCTGGATGGCATTTACGGAGCCGCTGCGCCCTTGGGCTTGATTAAAATCGCGTACTTTAAATGGTTTGAGCAGAAGCAAAACAACCCCTCCAACGAAATTCTGGAGGGTGCCGGAAATTGCCAGAACGACTGCCAAGCCCGCAGCAATGCGTAAAGCGACGAAACCAGTGGTTTCAATTCCCACTATTTGAATCATACTTACGACGAGCAC
>JBBSDD010000098.1:0-8120 GCA_038249755.1 Flavobacteriales bacterium
CAAGCGAATAAACGTTTTTCATCATCAAATCCCACATGGGATTTCGGATATCCAGCACAGTCGATTTCAAAAGTTTCAGGTAGAGCGCATTCGGTGCGGAAAATCCATCATTGGAAAGATCTCCAACCTGATACGTTCGGCCTTCCAGCGTATACTGGTAACCTACGGCCAGGACTTCCGCATTGTTCAAGGCCTGGTTGAGTGAAATAAATCCAAGACGGGAATTATACGTGTACTCGTTTGGATTCAATTGACGGGCATTGGACAAGCGCTCAAAATCCTGGGCATTGACAAGGTCGAGTGCCGATAAAGCTTGCGAAGATTCGGTAAAACCTCTGATTTGTTGATTTGAAGATACCTGACTGTAGAGGTTATTCTGACCATTGTCCGGATACGGATTGAGTGGGTTATCACCTATTTCTATGGGCAAAAGTGGATTCTGATAGGTGCCATCCTCACCAAGATCTGTAAAACCTATTACGTTTCTTGTATCCTGCACATTGGCCGTTTGATTAACAACCCATACTTCGATCCTTGTTATTTGAACACCCGAATTTACAACCGGCAAACTGGCCAGCGCCCTGTCGTAATTCGCCCGAAAGAATCCACTCAGGAAATAATGGCGGTTGGCTTCGTAATTGTCCACACCAATTTCGTAATCCTGCGTTTGTGCACCGCCTTGAATATTGATTTCCTTCTTTTGACCACGTTCTTGTGAAAAGAGGGTGGTTGCGGTCAATCGCCCGAATTTCATTTGGGTTTTGACACCGAATAAACTCTGGCTCCCTGAAATCAATGAATTGTTCAAGGGCATGCTGACATTCCCGAGCTCAATTTTCTGAATGATCTCATCTTCATATCCTGTGTATTCGATTTTGGTTTGATTTTCGAAATCGAAAGTGGCCTCGGTGTTGTAATTGGTACTGAGTTTTAGTTTCTCGCCGATATTTCCAACCACATTGAGCTGAATACGCTGATCGAAGTTGAAAGTGGTTATCCGCCTTTGGTTGATTGGAATTTGGGGATTTTCATTTTTGTTGATGTTGGCACCAAAGGTCAGCTCGGCAGTTCCCTGTGGACGTATATCAACCGTATTTCCGCCAAATATCCTGTCAAAAGCTTTGCTGTTGATTTGAAGGCTGGGTGCAAAAGGATCTGGACCATTCGGGTCTGAGCTGGCCATTTCATCCGTCGCCCTGATTTCTTTCCAGTAATCTTTTACAGAATTTCTGTTGACATAGGCCATGTATTCGTCAAAATTCATGACTGTTGGATTGCGGTAATCAATGCGGTCTCCAATGCGCTTGTAAAAGTAATATTGACCTGTTTCCGGATCGTATTCGATCACATTGTTCATGTTGCTCGGATCAGTAAGGCTGATCCGGCCAAGGGCTCCGTATGGGTTTATGCCATCTTCGATCGGATATTGCAGAGGGACGTCGGGAGAATCGACTGCAAGCGCTAAAGGTGATACGGAAATTTCAGGAAGATTCACCACACGAGAATGGAAGGTAGGCCGGGTGGCGCTCCCGGTCCATACCAAAAACAGTAAAATGGCAACGATTCCAACTTGCCGTATGTATCTAAACACTAAATTCAAACCACAGGTAATGGAGCTAAAGACTCCTCAAACTTTGCTTAATTAAATCCTCAATTTTGATCGATTCATCGTTTTTATCGAGTACCTCGTCGACAACTTTTTGCGCTTTGCGCGGATCAAAACCCAAATTCCGTAGTGCTCTTAACGCTTCTGCTCTCACGGTATTGTTTTGGGCGCCAAAAATATCAAAATTTGCGTCCTGACTGGAAATTTTATCCTTTAAATCTACAATTATCCGCTGAGCGGACTTGGCTCCTATACCTTTGATTTTCTGTAATGCACCCACATTTCCTTTCGTAATGGCATCTTGAAGTTCGGCGGGTTTCATGGTACTCAGTGCGGCGATGGCAGAGGCAGGTCCTATGCCTGAAACAGAAATGAGGCTGCGAAACATGGCCCGCTCCTCCTGTTGAAGAAAACCGTAAAGCAAGTGTGCATCTTCGCGAATGACTTCGTGCACGTATAATTTTACCTCTTTCGATCCGCCAAGCGCTTCAAAGGTATTCAAGCTCACCTGTAGCAAATATCCGATCCCACCATTGTCGACGATGGCACTCGAAGGAGATCTCGATACGAGATGACCTTTAATATACTCTAACATATATGGGGGTTAAAGAATTGATGGTTTAAAGAAAGGCTAATGGAAGTATGACACCAGCCATTTTGTATGTTTTGCAAACGGGCTCCGGTTTTGATTTTTTGAGGCGTAAATGTAAACATCTACATTTGGATATCTACATTCGCAAGGAACGATATTTACCTTATGAAAAACATCGCGGTTTTTACAGGAGCTGGCATGAGCGCCGAAAGTGGTTTAAAAACCTTTCGGGACATGGGTGGTTTGTGGGAGCAATACCGAATAGAGGATGTGGCCACCCCGGAGGCCTTTGCCAGAAATCCAGACATGGTCATGGAATTTTACAATATGCGGCTGAAGCAATTACGCGCAGCCAAACCCAATGCTGGCCATATTGCTCTGGCAAAACTGGAATCCCATTTTAACGTTCAGATAATCACGCAAAATGTGGATGATTTGCATGAAAGAGCAGGGGCTTCGAAAGTATTACATCTGCACGGCGAATTGACCAAGTGTCGGAATATCCATTCGGATAAAGAAATATATGACATGCCGGAACACGGGCTCAAAACAGGGGATTGCTGTCCGGATGGTTATCAATTGCGCCCGCATATCGTTTGGTTTGGGGAAATGGTGCCAGCCATGCAGGAAGCCGAGCGTTTGGTGCGGCAGGCAGATTTATTGCTCGTGGTGGGTACCTCTTTACATGTGTATCCGGCGGCGGGTCTCATCTATTGCACCAAGCCCAGATGCAGTGTGATTGCGATAGACCCTGAACCTTTGAATCAATTATACAACCAGGACAATTTTCGCTTTATAAAAGGAAAAGCATCTCAGGAATTACCGAATCTCGTCGAAGAATTGATATCGAAAGAAGAATAAGCTTTCAGCTTTAAATCTTCTTGACGAGCCTCGCTGAGTATGGTGTTCCGGATTTATCAAACATGCGAAGTAAATACATGCCACTGCTGAGTCCGGGATCCTTTATGCGGATAGCATTATTTAAGCGGTCATCGTAAACCAATTTGCCGTCAAGGCTATAAAACTGCACCCGATCAACTTCACCTGCATGCTCAATGACGAGCTCCTCTCTGAAAGGATTGGGATATATCGAGACAGCTTCGGCAGAAATCTCATCATTGGACAAAGGCATGCTGAAGAAATAGAAAGCTGTATCCGCGAAAGTCGGATCTGTAGAATCGTGAACGACTACCTGAATCACTGCTGATCCTACAATTCCTGCCGGGTATAAGTGTACGTCTAGCGTACCTGATTCTCCAGCTGGCAAAAGAAACGAAGCGCTTGAAATGAAACCAAGATGACAAATATTCAGATCGCAAATTGCTGTGGTCCATCCCTCTGTTATGGCTATTTCCGTGCGTGTCCAGGTTAAATTTCTGTCAAATTCTGAAGTGTTGTTCACATCGCTGTATGCGACCGTCTCAAATTCTTCTGAGTCAACTGTTGCGAAAGAAGGATTGGGAGAAATAACTGGCTGCGAAAAGCAATTTCCAGAAAGCAGTATTGTCAGAGCGATTGCGATGTTAAATCCAGATTTCATAAATATATAATTAATTGAAAATCAAACAAATTCAAGGTAAAACGATGATTAATAATGTGATTCGAAGGTAATGAAATAACAATTCGAAGAATCTAACTTCAGATGAAATCGCCCGTGCACAAAATCATGGGAAATCCATGAAATATCATTCCTTTCATCTATTTACACTTAATTAATAGTAACTTATGCCAGATATACGGCAAAGAATACGAAATAGGAATCCAACAATATTTGTCAGAAATAAATTTTTCGTGGAAAAATGTCTGTTTAGAAAAATTACATTTATCACTCGATTAACCAATTTAAAAATTATGAAAAAAATGCTACTTAAAGTGGGCAACTTTGCCTTCGGTTGTGGTTTGCTTATTTCCTCCCTGACCGCAGAGGCCCAGCTTGTGCAGGGGGATATTGCTCCCAACTGGACAGTGACTGATATCAATGGTACTACCCACGAGCTGTATAGTTATCTCGATCAGGGATACAGTGTGTTTTTTGATATTTCCGCTACATGGTGTGGTCCCTGCTGGAGTTTTCACGGAAGTGGAACGATGAATAGCCTTATGGCCAACCATGGTCCGGCCGGTATGGAAGGTGTGAACGAGAATACCACAGATGATCTGATGGTTATTTTTCTGGAAGGAGATGTAGGCACCACCACTGCTCAATTGAATGGCGCAGGCCAAACACAGGGAAACTGGGTTGCTGGTTCACTTTATCCAATCGCAGATCTCACCAATAACAATATTCTCAACGCTTATGGTTTAACGGGTTTTCCGAACGCATGGCTGGTATGCCCTGATCGAATAATTCGAAGGTATTATGCAGGTTATTCATCGGGAACAATGAATGCCACAGCTATTTATAATTTGATAGGATCCTGCACTGTGGCTACTGAGCCAAACGACCCAGCAATACTTGGATACACCGGAGACGTCACCACATGTGAAGATTACAATTTGTCTATTCGATTACAGAATATGGGAACTGACATCCTAACTTATGCAACAATCGCAGTGATGGACGGACCGGATGAATTGTCAACTTTTGAATGGACAGGATCTCTGGAGACATATGCAATTGCTGATATTGATCTCGGATCTCTATTGATCGAGGAAGAAACCGACATTGATTTCGTCATTACCAGTGCGGACGATATTTCAGAAAACAATACCCTTACGAGAACATTTTCACCCGTGTCCATTGTTGGTGCAGAATTGAATGTTCGAATTCAAACAGATAATTATGGAAATGAGACTTATTGGAGAATTGTCGACGAAGGAGGAACTCTTATCGCTCAGGGAGGCAATCAAGCTGTGGGAACGAATGGAGGGGGCGGTGTCACTCCACCAAATGGCCAGGGAACGTACAACAGCAATACGGTGTACAATCATGCTGTCACCGTCACAGATCCGACGTGTTTAATTTTCGAAATTTATGATTATTTCGGGGATGGTATATGCTGTTCTTGGGGATCAGGATCATATGAAATAAAAGATCTAGCCAGTGATGAAATTGTATTAAGCGGGGGCGAATTCAGTGAAATGGATGTGAAAAAGATGTTGGGAGAAGGTAGCTCAGTAAGTGTTTCGGACATTTCCAATCTTGCAGCGCTCAACCTGTTTCCAAATCCAACGACAGGGACATTGCAAATCCGATTCTTTCTTGAAGCGTCGGAACCCGTGCAGCTTTACGTCTATGATTTGGTAGGTCGCGCTGTCGATTCAAAAGATTTTGGCAACCTCGGACAGGGAGAATTCAACTTTGAAAGGGATTTTTCTCATCTGAACTCCGGAGTATATATGCTGAGCATATATGCTGGTGAAAGTGTTACCACCCAAAGACTCATTTTAAGTAACTAGTAAACCTGAAATCATAACAATACCGCGGGAATCTTTGTGCCTCCCGCGGTATTTTTAATTAATAAACATGACCCAAAAATTGGTGTTTGCTATTTTCCTGATTTCAATTTATTCACGGCACGACGCTATTGCCCAGGAAGTCCGAACGATTCCTTCATCGACTGTTCAGTCTCTTGACAGCAAATCTTTTAACACATCAGATTTTAGCAACGATGGAAAACCCATGATCATCAATTTCTGGGCAACCTGGTGCGCTCCCTGTAAAAGAGAACTGGCCGCAATAGCTGATGTGTATGATGAATGGCAGGAAGAAACCGGCGTGAAACTAATAGCCATTTCTATTGACGACGCACGAAGCCAATCCCGCGTCTTGCCTTACGTAAACGGATCGTCATGGGATTATGAAGTATACATTGATGTGAATCAGGACTTCAAAAGGGCCATGGGCGTGAACAACGTTCCGCATACTTTTCTGATCGATGGACAGGGCAACATTGTGTGGCAACACAACAACTTTTCGCCGGGAGATGAACATACCCTTTTTGAAAAAATTCTCGAGCTTACTAATTAAATTATGATGGGCAGGCGTTTTATTGTCCTGATCTTTTCACTCCATTTCATAACTGGTGCTCTGGAGGCACAAGACCGGGGTGAGGTTCACGGCAATTTTTCGATGGACGGTCAGTATTACAGACCCGATACAGCCATCTCGGCTGTGGTGCCCGAGGAGCAAATCGCGCTTCAGGGCTTTGGCAATATCATTTATACCCTTGGTAAATTTGAAACCGGAATCAGATTCGAAACTTATGTACCGGCATTTGTTGGCTATCCCGCTGGTGCGCCCTGGACAGGCACTGGAATAGGCTATAGGTATGCCAAATACAATGCAGATCAATTTGAAATTACCGTAGGGAACTTCTACGAACAATTCGGAAGTGGCATGGTGTTGCGCACCTGGGAAGACCGCGGCCTTGGTGTGGATTATTCTTTGGATGGCATCCGTGTGGTCAGCCGCCCTTACAAAGGTGTTACCCTGAAAGCCCTTTACGGAAAACAGCGGTTCAATTTTGACGGCGGACTTCAAAATGGTACGGGAATCGTAAGGGGTATTGATGCGGAGTTGAGCCTCAATCAGCTCCTCGATTCCATTGTTCAATTGCCAGGAGAATTTATCATTGGCGGAAGCTTTGTGAGTAAATATGAGGAGAACAGAAACTCCTTTTATGCCTTTCCAGAAAATGTCGGCTCTGGATCCGTTCGGCTCAAATATTACAATGGTGGATTCATGTTTAGCGGCGAATATGCGCGAATCAGCGAAAATCCAACCGCTTTTAATTCTCAAATACTAGACATTCCCAATGAATTGGATCCGTTGGTCGGTTTGTTTCAATATGGTCAGGGACTCAATCTCAATACGGGTTATTCCCGGAAGGGCCTTGGAATTTCTGCCACCGTGAGTTCATTGGCCAACATGTCTTTTCAAAGTCAACGCAACTCAGGGGCTTTCGACAGTTGGATTAATTATTTGCCTGCCACTTCGGTATTGCAAACAGCTTTACTCGCCCAGTTCTATCCCTATGCGACCCAGCCGAATGGCGAGGTGGCCTTTCGCGGTGACCTGTTTTATACCATTAAAAAAGGTACGCCCCTTGGCGGGAAATACGGAACCAAAATCGATGTAACCTATACCCAGATTCAGGAACCGGATTTTCCGACGGAAGATGGTTTTGACGTAAACAGACGGGGAATCAGTCCGGAATTGTTTCGGATGACCGACCAAACATATTATGCCGACCTGAATATCAAAATTTCCAGAAAACTGAACAAACGCTTCAAGGGAAGCCTGATGTACATGAATATCGTATACGACAACAATGTGATACAGGGTGCTTATGATTACGATGACATCCCTGTAAAGGGCACCGTCTATGCCGATTTGTTTGTCTTTGAAGGAGAGTGGAATGTAAAACCAGGCCATACACTCAGGTTTGAAACCCAACTGATGACCACGGATCAACATTTGCAGGATTGGGCCGCATTGGTTTTGGAATACACCGTGAGCCCACATTACTTTGTTTCTGCCATAAATCAGTATAACTTTGGAAATGCGGAAGGCAAGGACTACCATTTTCCAGTATTGGCCGCCGGATACATCAAGGACAGCAGCCGCATCTCTGTGAGTTATGGAAGGCAACGGGCGGGTGTCTTTTGCGTTGGAGGTGTATGCCGGGTGGTTCCGGCCTCCAATGGTTTGACAATTGGTCTTACAACCAGCTTTTGAGTTATGAAAAATCAAACGGTCTTTTTTTTGCTGATTTTGTTGGCTTCGGCATTTGTAAGTTGCGAAAAAAATGACTGTCCCTACCAGGACGAGCGATTCTGCGATCAGGCGTACAGGGATTCGCTCGCGAATATTGATCCGGATTCCATTGAGACCTCATCAGAAACGTATGTCGAATACCCGGATTCGGTTTATCAGAACCACCGAAAAAACGGTTTGCTCGAATATTTTACCGGCTTCCG
>JBBSDD010000099.1:0-8114 GCA_038249755.1 Flavobacteriales bacterium
GTGTGGATGATGCATTGCATGCTACACGAGCTGCTGTTGAAGAAGGAATTGTACCAGGTGGTGGAGTGGCTTACCTGCGCACCGCAGGTGTACTCGAAAATCTGAAAGGCGAAAATGCCGACGAGCACACCGGTATCCAAATCGTACGAAGAGCGATTGAAGAACCACTTCGTCAAATCGTATTCAACGCTGGTGGCGAGGGATCGATCATCGTACAAAAAGTACGCGAAGGAAAAGGTGACTATGGATTCAATGCCCGTACCGAGGTATATGAAGACTTGTTTGCAGCAGGTGTAATTGACCCTACCAAAGTAACACGCGTGGCCTTGGAGAATGCAGGATCGATTGCCGGCATGTTACTGACTACTGAATGCGTTATATCAGACGTTCAGGAAGATGAAAAAGGTGGCGGCGGAATGCCGAATATGGGCGGAATGGGTGGTATGATGTAATTCCTGCATTCAACTTTAAAATTGAAGAAAGCTGCCGTGTTCGGCAGCTTTTTTTTTGAAAATTTTTATCAAACTCACTCACCTTTTATGCAAATTGCTTCAGTTGTCATTAACTCAAGTTTCGCACGTCACTTTTGCGTTCTTCGGTTGTGAAAAACTCCCAGGACCCATGGAGTGGTGAGATCTTCGTAGGCCCGAAGGGCCGTAATGGGGTCTTGGTTTTACCGCCAGCGCAGGGCATTTGAAAAGGAGAAAGCTTTACCTCGGCGGAGCGTAATCCTGTGATTTGAATGAATAGTTTGACGTATGCTTTTCCTTCTTTGGTAATTTCACCGATCACATCCTTAATAAGAAGAAAGCTGCCATACAAGGCAGCATTTTTATGGAATTTTAACATCTTTGCCCAAACTTTTCTGTTCTTTAAGTTGTAGATGTAAACTACCTAACCAGGCGAGAGATTAATAGAGAATTAACATATCTTTACATTATTACTAACTAAAATCTAAACTTGATGTTTTATTTATTTTTAAAACGATGATTAAATATTGGACAGTTTTATGCTTAATTTTATTTTATTCAACGCTGTTTGGACAACAATTATTTATTAATGAAATACAAAACAGGAATTTTTCCACTATACAAGATGAAGACCAGGATTTTGAGGATTGGGTAGAAATATATAATTCTGGATCTGGCGAGTTAAATTTGCTCGGATATGGTTTATCAGATGATCAGTCTGACCCATTCAAATGGATTTTTCCGGAATTTATATTAGATCCTGATTCCTATTTAATTGTTTTTCTCTCTGGAAAAAACAGGACGGATGCTACATCGCAACTTCATAGTAATTTCTCTCTTTCGCAATCCGAACCACTTCTAATAGTTGATCCTGCAATTCTTTTTGTTAGTATAATTCCACCTGTTATTCTATCAAAGGACGTATCTTATGGGAAAATTTTAGGCGGTGGAGATCTGGCCTATTTCGCAGAACCAAGTCCAGGAGCTCCTAATCTCAGCGAAACTTTTCTTGGCATCTGTGATCCGCCAACTTTTAGTCACAATTCAGGTTTTTACACTGAATCGTTCGAACTGTCCATCATAGGTCCTTCAGGAACAAATCAAATCTATACGTTTGATGGATCAGAGCCTCATCATCAACTGCTTAATAATCCTGCAATTTATGAATACAAAAATCATTATCCTTTTAATGTAGGGCAAAGTCCAGGAGAATTTCTCGATGATACTTTGTTCACTTTTCACTATCAAAACCCGATTATCGTTCAGGATAGATCAGAAACGCCAGATCGAATCAGCCAAAAATCTTCTACCCAATCCGATCCCATTTATATTCCTGAATTACCCTCATTTAAAGGCACCGTGGTAAGAGCGAGATCGGTAGCTCCGAATATGCTGCCAAGCGAAATTATTACCAGGGTTTTTTTTATTAGTCCGCAAGGTTGGAACAAATATAACCTTCCCATTGCCTCCCTTGTGCTCGGTGAAAATCACCTCTGGGATTACAATCGGGGTTTTCATACCGCAGGTATATCATTTGATCTATGGCGCATTAACAACCCCAATATATTTCCACCGCGTCCTCGCTCAGCAAACTACTACCAACAAGGAAGATCCACGGAAAAAGTAGGATGGTTCGAGTTTTTTGATGGCGATCTTGATTCCGTTTCCATATCTGGAGAAGTGGGTCTGCGTATGCAGGGACAATCCAGCAGAAAGTTTCCTCGGAAGAGTTTCAGAATTTATGCCCGTTCCGTGTATAACAACGACAACATTGAATATCCCTTTTTTGAAAATCATCATACAAATAAATTTGAGCGCCTTATCTTGAAAAACGGAGGAGGCGATGAACCATTTGCAAATATGCGGGATGTGCTGATAACCCGACTGGCAAAACCTATGAAACCTATTGTTTCTGCGTCCCTTCCATTGTATGTATTTATAAACGCAGAATTCTATGGCCTTAATTGTCTGAGAGAAGATCTGGACGACAACTATTTCGAAAATCGGTTTGGCATTTTGGATAACAATTTGGATATGATTAAAGGGAGATTTGTCGAATACGGCACCGATGAGCGTTACCTCGAAGTAACTGACCTATGTCTGGAGGGTAATTTTAATTTTAACCAATTTGAGAACTATGTGGATATCGAATCTTTTATGGATGTGTTTATAGTAAATCTAATCGCCGCGAATGGTGATATGTTTCCAAAAAACACTTTATGGTGGCGCAATAAAAGTCCTGGCACCAATGATGACCGGTTTTATTCTGCACTTATTGACCAAGACAGATCATTTGCTCATCCCCATAACGATGAATTAAGAAATCCTGATTTTGATATGGTCACCTTCTTTCTCTCTACTCTAAACGACTCTATCATTCCTTATCTTCAATGCTTTAGAAGGGCTATGGAAACTGAATCTTTCAGCAAGGCTTTTGTAAACCGTTCTGCGGACGTACTTAATACCTATTTTACCGGGACCCGTGTCGCAACAAACATCGAAACTTTAAAAAATCTATATCAGCCGCATTATGATGAGCACATTGACCGATGGAGTTCAACTGGTCGTGTTGAATCAGTCGTTGAGTGGCTGGAAATGCTGGACGAAATGACAACTTTTGGTCAGGCCCGACCAGATTTTCATCGCCAGCACATGTCCGAATATTTTGAAACCGAGGGCATCTATAAAGCTGTGTTGGACGTTTCAGATGAAAGCAACGGTTATATTCACATCAATACAATTGATATTTTGGCAGAGACGGAAGGAATTAATGAACCTGTGTACCCCTGGGAGGGTTTTTATTTTAATAATGTTCCAGTAAAATTAACAGCCCTCGCGTATGATGGTTTCTTATTCAGTCATTGGGAAGGAGATACTACCAGCATCGATCCTGTGCTCACCTCGGCATTTGAGAGTGATTCCGTATATTTAAAAGCTGTTTTTGTCCCTGATACATCATTAGAATCTAACCAAAATTTTAAGGCAATGGTATTCCCCAACCCTTCGTCCGGATACTACTCGATCATTTCAAACTCCGAAGTAGTTTATGGATATAACCTTTATGATTTGACTGGCCGTAAATTGTTGTCGGAAACAAATGTTAACTTAACTAAGTTCGATCTCCAAATTAACCATGCACCAGGCGTATATTTTCTCGAACTTTTGCAAAATAGAGAGCGCATCATGCTTAAATTGGTGAAGCAATAACACTTACAATACCATTGATGAATTGAAGCGAAATCAGGGTAATTATCAGACCAAAGGAAAAAACGCCGAACCTCGGGAATAGATAAACATTGGGAAATAAAAAATATGGTAAGGTCATAAACAATGAAGTTTACCTGACCCTCGATCAGCAGGCGCAAGGTACCCAACCAAAACGTCGCGCGAAGCCCTGGAGAATGCAGGATCGATTGCCGGAATGCTACTTACCACCGAGTGCGTTATATCATATGTGCAGGAAGATGAAAAAGGTGGCGGAGGAATGCCGAATATGGGCGGAATGGGTGGTATGATGTAAATTAAAACCCTCAAATGTTAAAAACCGTTGTGTCCTTGACACAGCGGTTTTTTTTGTGTTAATTGTTCGAATCATAATACACTCAACGTCAACTATATGGAATGCTTATAAACCCTTACCCACAACCGTGGGATTATATCAGAAAGCTACGTGCAAACTATTCACCAGACTTGTAATAACCAAGCTGTCTAAAAAAGACGATCTATATGTAATAATTTAACATATACATGAAGTAAATGTTAAATATGAAACACTACTGCAAAAAATTTCTACATTCAACCCACTATAATGCTTTTATAGCGCAATGTCAAGTATATTTTAACCTACCCAAAAAACCAACTACGCCTATGAAAATCAGTAGATTGCTGTTAACAGGATTGATGATTGTATCATCCATGGTCCTCCTTGCACAGCAGAAAACCATCACCGGAACCGTTACCTCCGAAAAATCTGGCGAGACCATGCCGGGTGCCACGGTGGTCATTAAAGGAACGACCACAGGAGTCGCTTCCGATTTGAATGGAAAGTACTCCATTCAGGCTGCCACTGGCGACGTGCTCGTCGTGTCGTTCATTGGCATGAAAGACAAAGAAATAAATATTGGCGATGCCAGTGTTTACAACGTTAAACTTGCCTCGGGGGTCGATCTCGATGAGTATGTTGTGACTGCCCTCGGAATTTCACGCGAGAAGCGCGCCCTCGGATATGCTGTCAGCAATGTGAGTGGTGAAGACCTCGATAGGTCAGGCGAGCAAAATGTGATTCAAGCTCTTGCAGCAAAAGTGCCTGGTATTCAGGTCACGGGATCTGCCGGAACACCAGGTGCCTCCAGTAAAATTCTAATCCGGGGACCTTCTACATTCACGGGGGAGAACCAGCCGCTGATTGTCATAGATGGTGTGCCGATCGACAACAGCACCACGCAATCGTCGCCCAGAGATTATCCTTTCAACGCGAACTTGCAGGGGGTAAACAACTCCAACCGCGCAATCGACATCAACCCGAACGATATTGAATCGGTGACAATCCTAAAGGGTCCCGCAGCTGCTGCACTCTACGGAGCCCGCGCCGGAAATGGTGCGATCATCTACACCACCAAGCGCGGGAAGATGGGAGCAAAGGGAATCGGGGTGAAAATTTCTTCTTCTATCGAACTTAGCACGGTCAACAAACTTCCTGAATTTCAAGAAAAGTACAATTTAGGAGATTTTGATACGGCTGTGAATGATTTTGTGAATTTTCCCTTTGCTGATCCAGGTCCGGATGAATTGTATCTAACTGCAGATGATCCAGGTGATTATGGTACACAAACAAGTTGGGGACGACCAATCAGTGAAACCGGAGATGAAATTTTTGATAATACCGACAACTTCTATCAGACAGGTGTGTCGTACAACAATAATATCGAGGTTTCTGGTGGGACTGAAAATTCTGCTTTCCGCTTGTCGATTGGTGATCAAAGAACTGAAGGAGTGGTACCGAATACCAACTTTGACAGAACGTCGGTGCGATTGAATGCAGATCACAACATCAATGACAAAATATCGCTGTCGGGATCTGCCAATTATATAAGATCTACAAGCACAATGGCCCAAAATGGAAGCAATCTTTCTGGAGTGAGCTTATCCCTGTTCAGGATGCCTGCGACATTTGACGTGCGAAATTACAGGACGGAAAGGTTTGGATATAACAACACGTACAACGTGGCATACGATAACCCGCTATATTCTGTCTATGAAAATCCGTTCACATCTAATGTCGACAGATTTGTTGGGAATTTCGGAGTGAATGTGAAGTTAACAAATGAATTCACTGTGAGTTATCGCTTGGGTGTTGATGCCTACGCCGATAATCGCAAGCAGATATTTGCCGTGTCGTCTAATAACGACGACATCGGACAAGTTGGACAGGTTAATATCAACGCTTTAAAAAGTCGGCAAGCTTATGGTGACTTACTGCTCGGCTACAATAAGAAGTTGAATGAAAAAATGAACTTAAACGTTCAGTTGGGTCACAACTTTTTCGTAAAGCAATTTGATGATCAATTTGGACGAGGTAGAATTTTGGGGATTCCGAATTTTTACAATCTCGCAAATGCGTCAGATTTGTACTCATCTCAATACACCGAAAATCTCAACACCTTTGCGCTTTTCGGAAATATTGAATTTGACTATGACAGGTGGTTTTATGTGAATTTCACCGGAAGAAATGAATGGGCCTCCTCATTCGAATTGAGCAACAACAATTTCTTTTATCCATCTGCGAGCACCTCCATCGTTTTCACGGAATTATTTGACGGACTCCCCGATTGGATCAGTTTTGGTAAAGTTAGATACTCTTATGCACAGGTTGGAATTCCACCGGTTCCCTATAACACGCGCACTTACTATTCAACTCCTACCTATACAGATGGATTTACGAATGGGTTGAGTTTTCCTTATGGTGAAATAAATGGATACGGAATATCTGATGACCTCGGAAATACAGATTTGAGGCCTGAAATTTTGGTTGGAAATGAGGTGGGTATAGCCATGAGCTTCTTCGAGGATCTGTTCAATTTTGATATTACCTATTATAACCAAAAGTCAAAGGACGTTTTGCTTTTCAGACCATTGGCGCAGTCTTCAGGATACTCAAGCCAGTATACCAATGCGGCAGAAATGGTAAACAAGGGTCTCGAAATCCAGGTCGGAATTAATCCGTTTAGAAAAGGTGATTTTAGTTGGGCTGTGGATATGAACTGGGCTGCCAACCGAAATGAAGTAACCAAATTGACTGAGGGAGTTGAGGAAGTTACCCTTGAAGCCGCATTCGCTTCAATCGGATCTTTTGCGATTGTGGGAGAACCAATCGGCGTTTTTTATGGCACGCGCTGGTTAAGAGATGGTGCTGGGAATGTAATCGTCGGTGAGGACGGTATTCCAATTTTTGACCCTCAAACAGGTAATGTGGGAAGCTGGATACCAGATTGGACTGCCGGATTAAGAAATACATTTACTTATAAAGGAGTAACGCTTTCTTTCTTGTTTGACTTTAGAAAAGGTGGGGATATCTGGAATGGAACAAAAGCCCGATTGAACAGCATTGGCAGGTCTGCCGACTCGGAAGACAGGGAAAGAACTTATATATATGAAGGAGTAACAGAGACTGGTGAAGTGAATGTTACGCCGATTTCTGCTTATGATTACTTCCAGGCAGTAGTAGGTGATTTCGGGGGCGCCTCTGAAGAATTTGTAGAAACTGTGAATTGGGCTCGTTTGAGAGATCTTTCAGTTGGATACACCTTCAACTTTGGTGAGAATGCCAGTGTGCGTTCAATCAACTTGTCTGTAACCGCAAGGAATTTATGGCTTTCCACGAATTACACCGGTGTCGATCCGGAGACGAGTTTGACCGGAGCGGGTTCTAACCTGAATGGATTTGATTATTTTAACAACCCTGGAACCAAGTCAATACGATTTGGCGCAGCCCTATCTTTTTAATTCCACAATTATGAAAAAGCTAAATTACACGTACGCTATTCTGATTTCCGTTCTTACTATCACTTCTTGTGATAGCTATTTGGAAGACGATATTGTTTCTCCGAACGATCCCGAAATTGTAACTCCGCAACTGCTTTTATCCAATGTGGAGGTGGCCACTTTTGCGACATATGGCGGGCAATTGACCCGACAAAGTTTGGTATTTTCAAGACAACTTTCAGGGACAAGTGCTGGTTCTCAATCGGCCGAAATCGCACGATATATTGTCACCGAAATTACAAATGAAAATGAATGGGAGATCATTTGGGCTGGAGCAGTCGTCGACTGCAAAACACTCATTTCAGAATACGGCTCAAATAGTCCATATTATTCTGGAATCGCAAAGGTCATACTTGCCATGAATTATGGAATAGCGACTGACTTATGGGGAGCAATTCCGGCAGAAGAGGGCGGACTCGGAGTTGCGGTCAATCTTCAGCCAGAATACCAGAGCCAAGAAGTCGTTTTAGCGAAAATTCAAACCATTCTCGATGAAGCCATAGTCGAACTTTCCGCACCCGTTGAAGACAATTTCATCGTTCCACCGGGGGCCGACGATCTTATTTTTGGCGGCGATGTCACAGCATGGCTGCAGACGGCTCA
>JBBSDD010000100.1:0-8052 GCA_038249755.1 Flavobacteriales bacterium
CTCGCCAAACCCATCGCCATGCGTCTGATCAATATCAAATCGAAAGATCTCGACAAATACATGACGGAAGTGGAATCGAAACTGCTCGAAGAAACGGATTACACCCTTGAATTGCAGCGTTCCATAGAACTCACCAAAGCCTGCGGTCATTTAAGCGATTTGGTTTTCCCAACCTACTATCCGGCGTATTGCAGTGAACGCATCATTACCATGGATTGGATTGAAGGAAAACACCTGAACGAGTGGCTGCTTACCAATCCATCTCAGGTAGTGCGGAATACCGTAGGACAGGCGCTTTGGAATTTTTACGATTTTCAGATCCATCAACTTCAGTCGGTGCATGCCGACCCACACCCGGGCAATTTCATCATTACCCCCGAAGGAAAGTTGGGCATCATTGATTTTGGTTGTGTGAAAGAAATTCCGCTCGATTTTTACGAATCGTATTTCAAATTGATGGAGCCTGGTATCACCGAACAAACAAAACGTTTTGTGGACCTGCTTGGCCAGTTGGAATTCTTTTTGCCCACCGATTCTCCGGAAGAAAAGAAGTATTTCATCAACGTATTTACCAAGATGGTGGCCTTGTTGGGAAAACCATTCGCCACACCCAATTTCGATTTCAGCGACAAAGTATACTTCGCACAGATCTACGGACTGGGCGACGAAATTTCGGCCGACAAACAATTCCGCAAGAGCAATGCCGCCCGGGGTTCGCACCACGGGATTTATATTAATCGGACGTATTTCGGATTATTCAGTCTGCTGCATCAGATTGGTGCCAAGGTGCAGACAGGGTCAAGGGTGGAAGCGGTTTTGAAGGCTTCGTAAAGGGATGAGGACATTGGAGTGTTCAAATTCTAAAATTCCCGCTGATAGGCATTTCGCTTTGATGATCTCCTTCATCGGTCACAACCTCTGCTTTGCAGCAGCTTCGACCTGCGGAAAGTAAATCTTCACACGAATACGCCTACTAATATTTACAATTGACATCTAAACTATTTTATCCCAAAATAACCGATCACCAGTCGTGTCAGGCAGTAATTGTCGTATTTCTGGTCGAAAAAGAATTCAGCATCAGCGCTCACTTCACCGGGCTGTCCCGAAGAGTTATCCAGGTAAAACCTAAATTGGGCTTTGGCGTGGGCTTTTTTTGCAGAGACATCCGTTTCAATTGAATCGACGCCTATGAAACTCATCCCTTTGAATATTTGTCTGTGCTGGTCCAGATGCGCTCTGAATATTTCTTCAGAGACTTTTTTGCCGTGAAGTTTTACGTTGTTCGCTATACGCCAGGGAAGGTGGGCCTTGTATCCGCGGCAGAGAAAGTGTAAAGTATCTGTTAAATCTTCTTTTATGTCTCCGACGGGGTTTGGATAAAACTCTTCATAGATGAAATGCATGGTCATACCTCCGGCACCTGCCATACCCGTTTTATGCTTCATCAATTCCTCTGTAATGAAGCGGTATATTTCACGATCAGGGGTAGGGTAAATCACATCCAGTTCAATTTTTTTTGATCGCAATGAAATGCGGGCGAGTTCCAGGGCAGTTTTTACCTGATCATCGTTCAAATCGGACACCTTGGGAAATTTAGGAAAACCGAGCGCCTCCCTGATTTCGCTTTCATCAGGATTGTTCATGCTTTCTTCAAATTCTCTCATTCGCTCCAGAAAACCCGCTTCCGTCTCTTCTGCGTTATTCGGCTTTTCCTCTTCAGGAAATGTAGCACCAAACTCAGCGCTCAGTTTCAATTTTTTCAACTCGTTTTCGAATTGCTCATCTTCTTTGGCTTTTTTGCGGTTGTTTTGGCTTTTGTCTGACATATTCCGGGTTTTTGATAATGGATAGCGGTTAAAGTTAGCAAATTCAACTTTGACGGAAGGATACTAACTGAATTGTAAATGCAGAACAGGATGCACCTTTCGCGTCTGCAAACAGTGAGATAAATATAAACAAGGCCTTCTAAAATGCCAATTGTTTTAATTTATCCACGATGGGGCGAAGACTTCCGGATCTGATCTCAACAATCGTTTCGTCTTTTGCGCCAAAACCCAGGTTAAAAAAACGGATAGAAGGGATGTTTGATCCACCAAAATCAAATTTGAGAATATTTTGGTGATTAAACCGGATGATCTCCTGGGTCATGAGATGGTTGGCGCAAAGCTGAAGCCCTGAAGCGGGTGTGAAGAGATACAAGAAATATAGCACACCATCTGATTCCATTAAATATCCCGCAGAAATGGGCTCCAGCCGATCATAAGCCAGCCATATCTGACCAGTTTGGGTTTTTATACCCAACGAAATAAGGGCTTTCATGCGTTCCAGATTTTCGGTGTAGCCGCGATGCAGTCTGTATGAATCGCAAGCAAACGCCACAGACCAAAATACATCCGGATCAAATCCCTGCTTGATTTCGATGGAATGTCGAAGTGCCTTCCGGATGGAATATTTATGTCCGCGACTGAAGCCTTTTATCAACCGTTCAAAACCTTTGTCGCGCATGTCGAGACATTGTTTCTTTCCGTTGTTCATGCAGTCGTCGGGGAAAAATTGGGTAAGTATTTCTCTTTCACCACAAAGCAGATTGATATCCGCCATGTCATAGTTTTCGGAAACCAATTGCAGGATTGGGGCATAGTCACCCTCATCGGCTTTATACGCATGATACCAAGCCACTGTGGGTACGCCCATGGGTTGGTAGATATAGATCAGGCCGTACTTCTTCCTGGAAATTAATGGAAACACAGCTTCGTAATCTCCTTTTACAATCCCTTTCCAATTTCCCGCAAGGATGTTGAGATACCAGCTCTTACCATACAGACTGGCATTTTCAGCTTTTGAGACGCAATGGTCCCAAGCTCTAAAGTCAATTTCTGATTGGTTGAGAATTCTGAACATTGCTTTTATGTCTCTATTGAAGTAACAGTGCATGAACTGCTTAATTGCCCTAAGCCCGAATGTGTTGTCAATTTACCTTTTGATGGATAATTTGGGAATCCAACAATTCACCATTCTGAATCATGATCAAATGACTTGCGAAAAAACGGAAACATAAGCCCGAAAAAATTTGTTGAAATCATATGAAATCCAAAACCCTGCGCGTCGTTCTGGGCGATCAGCTCAATGCAAAACACAGTTGGTGGAAAGAAGACCCATCCACGTTTACTGTTTTGATGGCTGAAAGCCTTTCGGAAACCAATTACGTCTGGCACCACATTCAGAAAGTGGTGGCTTTTTTCCTGGCCATGCGCAATTTTGCCGAAGATTTGGAAAACAAAGGTTTCGAAGTGGTCTATCTCAAACTCGATGACGACCGGAACAAGCAAAATTTCAGTGACAACATCTGTGAGATCTTAAAGGACGGCTCTTTCGACAAATGGTCTTATCAACTACCCGATGAGTATCGGCTCGACAAGGAATTAAAAGAATTGGCGGTGGAACTCGATCTTCCTTGTGAAGTAGCCGACACGGAGCATTTTCTTTCGGAGCGGGGAGATTTATCCAAACATTTCAAGGGGAAAAAAACCTTTGTGATGGAATCCTTTTACAGGATGATGCGGAAGAAGTACGACATCCTGATGGATGGCGCTGAACCGGTGAAAGGCCACTGGAATTTTGACAAGGAAAACCGGAAAAGCCTGCCGAAGGATGTGAAAACCCCTGCGCCGAAAGTCTTTTCCCGGAAGGTGAATGCAATCGTGGACATGCTCGAAAATAAGCAGGTGAAAACCATCGGCCGCATCGACCCCGCAGATTTTATCTGGTCAGTGACTCGTGAAGAAAACCTGGAAATGCTGAATTTCTTTGTAGACGAACTCTTAGATAATTTTGGAAATTACCAGGACGCCATGAAGAAAGGCGAATGGTCGCTTTACCACGCCCGCATCAGCTTTGGGATGAATGTGAAATTGATCGGTCCTTTGGAAGTGATCCAAAAAGTGGAAGAACGCTGGCGGATGAACAGTAAAAATGTGCCTCTCGCCGCGGTGGAAGGTTTTATCCGGCAGATACTCGGTTGGCGCGAGTACATGCGTGGGGTTTACTGGGCCAAAATGCCAGACTATGCCGACTTGAACTTTTTTGGCCACAGCCGAAAACTCCCATCCTGGTTTTGGACCGGTGAAACCAAAATGCAATGCCTGAGTCAGGCCATCAACCAGTCGCTCGATTACGCATATGCCCATCATATTCAACGGCTTATGATCACGGGCAATTTTGCCTTGCTCGCGGGCATCGACCCCGATGAGGTGGATGCCTGGTATCTCGGCATCTACATCGATGCCATCGAATGGGTGGAAATAACCAATACGCGCGGCATGAGTCAGTACGCCGATGGCGGAATCGTTGGCACCAAACCCTACGTTTCTTCAGCCAACTACATCGACAAGATGAGCGATTATTGTCAGGGCTGTTACTACGACAAGAAAAAGAAAGTGGGAGAAAAAGCCTGTCCGTTTAATTCGCTGTACTGGAATTTTTACGACCGCCACCGCGACAAGCTCGAAGACAATCCACGGATTGGGTTCGTGTACCCCACACTAAACAAGATGAAAGGGGATGACCGGGCTGAATTGATCGAACAGGCTGGGAAATATTTGGGAGATTTGGATGGGCTGTAATCGCGGAATTTAATTTTTAAATAAGATTACCTTAAGGGTATGTCAGGTCGAGTGCGCGACGAAGGAGCGTGTATCGTGACCTTTTGAATTGGAATATTTCCTAATACAAATACTCCAGATGGTCTTTCAACCTACCCGTCAGCATTTGCACGATCCTTTTGTTGGCGTCGATTTTGTTGGCGCAGTAAAATTCATACTCATCAAGAGTCATCATACTTACCACCGATGCGATGAGTGAGTTTTTGATTTTCGGATCCGTTTTCAGCACATCATCTATATAATTGCGCTGGGCGCTTTGGTTGTAGGCGTTGAATACCGGTTTGAATTTGGTCAGGTATTTTTTAAACTGCGCAAGGATAATTCCATTCTGAAATTTTAAAATGGGCCGCAGCGTTTTGTTTTGAAATTGCTCATTTACCTGGGTTTCATTTTCTGAAATTTCCAGCGCTGGCCTGATTTCCATCAAACGCATATCCCGCTCACTCATCATTGTTGTTGCCATCTTTACCTTCTTTGGCTTAAAACAATTATTATCGGGCTAAGTTTGGTGCTGACCCCCGTTTTTGTGTTAATTCAATATGAATTCTGTTTTTGAAAACAAAACCCCCTAACTGCCTTCCAGGCTGATAAACTCCAATCACTAAAAACCAAACACCAAAAACTAAACACTAAACAATAAAAACCAATCACCAAAAACCAACATCAATTCAGCGTTCATTCAAAGAAAGGATAATTTTTGGGAATGTGAATGAGAGAAATATGAAATCAATCAGCGCGCTTTCGATTCCAAATCAATGAAAAACCCAGACTTTAGCAATTCCATTGGGATTATTGGCTTTGGGTTCTCCCCAAAAACCGCTTGTCCATTTCCAGTCTTTGTTTTTCCACTACCCGAACCTGCGCTGCATCCGCATGCAGGGGATTGATCAGGTAGTTGTACTCCATCGGAACAATGCTGCTCGGTACACGAAGGATCGCTGTTTTGGCTTCTTTGACGAATTGATCGCCGATGAGCTGCGTTTCCAGCAAAGGAGGACTTTCGGACCAATCTGGCGGCAGGGATTCTTGCAGAGCAGCCGCGTAAGCTAAGTTATCGGGAATGTTTATTTCCACAAAAAACCTGTCGGTGGGCAGGTCTTCGCTGAGGTCAAGGTGTACGGCTATTTCCAGCAAGGCTAAGGCACGAGAACCTGATGCGTACACCATGCGCGTGTGAAGACTATTCCAGCGGGCATATACTGAGCGAGCTGCTCCCAGACCGCTGAGCACCTGATCAAGGTACTTCTCTCGTTCGATGCGGAATACGCGCATCAGGCAAAATGACCGTATTCGAGATGCTCCAGGCATTGACGCACCTCACGCATGCCGGTGATGGTGTCAAGCAAGCTGAAAGGCGTGGCACCCCCTAGCGAAATATTGGATTTGCGCAGCCAACGCTGAAACTTGGCTTGCTCTTCATTAAAAACATCCAAGCCAAAATCGATCAGATCGTTGAGGAAGAGCAGCATTTCGGTATCCCGGCGATTCATGCGGGCTTTTTCACGTTTCTTCATGTTGTAGGTGGTTTGGGCCAACTCAAAGAGGGGCAGCAACTCCCTGACGGGAGCATCCAACCTAAGGCTGAGAAGCTCAATGGCATCGTAGGTATGACCTTGCCGGATAGATTGAATCTTTTCTCGACCTGTGGGCTCCCGCCGCGGCCTGCGGCCTGACTTACCTGTAGCATCAATGGCCCTCGGGGCATAGAGCGCCACGGGCTCCGATACCTTGCCCGATTGCTGCTGCACGGGGACATTGAGAATGGAAGATTTTTTGGGCGTTTTCACGATCAGCGTATCTGCTACAAATATACAACAAAATTGCTGGTTTGGTTTCCCCACACGAAATTTTTTTATTTCATGGTTCTTTAAAAAACCACCGTGGTTTGCCGGATGTGCTCGTACAATACGGCTTCTTTATTTAAAGTCCGGATTTCAACTTAAGATGTCGGCTGATTCCGTATCACTTCTACCAGGTCAAACCTCTGCCGCATTTAATCCCTCTCATTTCCCACGCCAATTCCCTATCTTTGCGCGTCTAAAAAACGGCATCCTACATGGCCTTGTACCGAGAATATAAAAGTCTGAATCTACCCGATATAGCTGACGAAATACTGAAGGAATGGAAATCCCAAAACACCTTCCGGGAAAGCGTCGATTCACGTCCGGCTGACAATCCGTTCGTGTTTTTTGAAGGTCCACCTTCCGCAAATGGCATGCCCGGCATCCACCACGTAATGGCCCGCACAATCAAAGACATTTTTTGCCGGTACAAGACCAACAAAGGTTTTCGTGTGGAGCGCCGCGCCGGATGGGATACCCACGGGCTTCCCATCGAACTCGGTGTGGAGAAAGAGCTCGGCATCACCAAAGAAGACATCGGAAAGAAAATTTCCGTCGAAGATTACAATGAAGCCTGCCGCAAAGCGGTGATGCGCTATACCGACGTGTGGAACGACCTCACCCTGAAGATGGGTTATTGGGTGGATATGGACGATCCGTACATCACTTACGAAAACAAATACATGGAGTCGGTGTGGTGGTTGCTGCGCCGGCTTTACGACAAAAAGCTGCTCTATAAGGGTTACACCATTCAGCCGTATTCACCTGCCGCGGGTACGGGACTGAGCTCGCATGAGCTCAATCAGCCGGGTACGTACAAGGATGTGAAGGATACTTCGGCCGCGGCCATTTTTGCGCTGAAGCAAAATGGGCAGGACTGGCTTGCCGCCAAAACGGGACGTACCGACCTGAAATTTGGTATGGTAGCCTGGACCACCACGCCTTGGACATTGCCCTCGAACACAGCCCTTGCGGTAAATCCGAAATTCGACTATGCCGTTGCGGAAACCTTCAACCAATATACCGGTGAGAGAATGGCCGTGGTATTGGCGGAAGCCCTTATCGGGAAACAGTTTTCCGGAAAGTATGAAGTTTCTGAAATTGAAGAAGATTTTCAAAATTATTCGCTCGACAGCAAAAAGATCCCTTTTCGCATTTTAACGAAAGTGAAAGGATCGGAACTGGTGGATTTTGAATACGACCAGCTCCTTCCATACGTCTTGCCCATGGAAAATCCCGAAAAGGCTTTCCGCGTGATTCCGGGAGATTTCGTAACAACAGAAGACGGTACCGGCGTGGTGCACATCGCGCCGACTTTTGGATCGGACGATGCGCAGGTAGCCAAAACCGCCGGCGTGCCGGCCATGCTCGTACCCGATGAAAACGGAAATCCCGTGCCGCTCGTCGACCTGCAAGGGAAATTCCTCGCGCAATTGGGCGATGAACTCGGTGGGAAGTACGTGAAAAACGAATATTACAAAGACGGCGAAGCTCCCGAAAAATCGGTGGACGTGTTGATTTCCATCAAACTCAAGGAAGAAGGCAAAGCC
>JBBSDD010000101.1:0-8046 GCA_038249755.1 Flavobacteriales bacterium
GAAATATCAAAATCCACGCTCTGTCCCTGTGAAGGTTTATAGGTATGAAAAGTAGCCGAACTGACAGACACATCGCAACATTGAGGTGTGAGTGTCTGCGATTCATTTGGGGCTTCAGAAGCACAACAGGACTTATTTTCACCCAGAAAAATTTTATCCTTGCCCGAGCTGAAACATTCCATGGTTGTGACAGACACAAAACCCATTTGCAGAAATACAGCCACCACCAAAGCCATAGCCGTGGAAATGCGGGTGAGCGGGGTTTTATTTTTCGGGCTTTTAAACAATGCTTCGGACATCCTTTGTTACCTTTGCAAAAGTACAAATTCTATTTCGATGTATCCTACCACATTATATGCCGAGCTCACCCCGAATCCGAATACCCTCAAATTTGTTGCGGACCGGACCATTTTTAAAGGATCCGATCCGGTGGAATACCTCAATGCAGATGAAGCACGCGGATCATCTGAACTCGCCGCGCAGCTATTTGCCTTTCCCTTTGTGCGGGGGGTTTTCATCGCAAATAATTTCGTGACCGTGACCAAATCCGGCGACCTGAGCTGGGATTTGATCACTTTCGAACTGAGAGAGTTTATCCGCAATTACCTGCTGGAAAATGAAATGGCCGTCACCAAAATGCCTGAGCCGCGTGTGAACGAAGCGACGCCCGAGACAGCCAAAAAATTAAAACACAATGTATTGCCCAGTGAATACGATGATGCGATCAAGGCCCTCCTTGATGAATATGTAAAACCCGCTGTGGAAAGCGATGGTGGCGCCATTGACTTTGTATCGTTTTATGAGGGCGTTGTAACCGTGCAGCTCCGCGGCTCCTGCTCAGGATGCCCTTCAAGCACGGTGACGCTCAAAAACGGCATCGAGCAATTGCTCACGACTGAACTTCCAGCTGTAAAGGAAGTCGTCGCGGAGTCTATTTAAATCTTCAAACCATAACGCTCCGTCAATATGCGTATATGGTGCAAATTGTGACCGGAAATAATATAGGCCAATGCGCGAACTGTAACGCGGTTTTCATTGGCGGTGCCGGCCATGTGCAATGCTGCCTCATCGCAATGCGAAAACAACGACTTGGTGGCAAGCCGCACTGATTTCCACTCCTTGTTCAGGTCGTGCATGGTGCGCTCGTCGGCCCGGGAAACTGCAGCGTATGCCTCGTGGTCGTAGCCCGGAAGCGCCGTGGAATCAACGCGCATAAAGCGGAGCGCCCGGTAGGCGAAAATGCGCTCGGAGTCTATGCAATGCAAAATCACTTCTGTGATGCTCCACTTTTCAGGAGCATAGCGGTGGAGCCCTTGCGCATCGTCGACAGCGACAAACATTTTGCGAATGGTCGACCAGTCATGTTTAAGGGATTCCATGACGGAGAGATGTTTCACATGCTGAATATACAATTCGAAATAGGGCGCATATTCGGAAGGATTTAGTTCAGTAGCGGCTGATGGGTTCATAAAAATAGGGTTTGATGCGTGAAAATAGGAATTTTCCCACTGTTTATCCGCCCCTTTGTACCCCCTGTCTTATTTATTTCAAAACGAATGGTCCAATCGCCCGTTTGGCAGTAACTTTCGGCTCTGAAAAAAGAATCTATGAAGTTTTCTTTGAAATTGAACGTTTTGATTGCGCTGTTCGCCCCGTTTCATTTGGCGATAGCCCAGGACCAAAACGCAGGAATCTGTGTGGTAGAAGCCGACATCGACAATATCAAAAACGATCGGGTGGCTATGAAGGTATTTCCGCCCGCTTTTTCCAAAGACACGGCCATATACAACATGCCTAAAATTGTTCCGGGCACTTATTCCATCAGCGATTTTGGAAGGTTTACGCACGATTTCAGCGCCACAGATACCCTCGGCAATCCCCTCGAAGTGATTCGACTCGATACCAACAGATGGGCCATCGCCAATGCCCCCTCGCTCGACCATATCGCCTATAAAGTGAGTGATACTTTCGGTGCTCCGCGAGGAGGCGGAATTTTTGAACCGGGAGGCACCAACATCGAAGCGGGAAAAAATGTCTTGATGAATGTGTTTGGCTTTGCAGGATATTTTGATGATTACAAGGATGCGCCTTTTGAACTGCGGGTGAAAAAACCGGCAAATTTCTATGGCGCTACTTCCATGAAAAGAAAAGCAACGTCTGATTCAATAGACGTATTTACCGCGAAAAATTACTTCGAACTGCATGACTGCCCGATCTTGTATTGCGAGCCTGACACCACGAGTCTTCAGGTGGCAAATGCCCGGGTGGAAGTCGCCGTTTACTCCTCAGACAAAATCATTACCAGCAAGGAAATCATGGATGAAGTAACCGACATTTTCGAAGCTTCGGCGCTCTATCTCGGTGGCACCCTTCCGGTAAATGCATACACCATTTTGGTCTACCTCAGCAACACAAACGGATCCGGTGGATTTGGCGCTTTGGAACACAACACATCTACTGTATTTGTGATGCCCGAAGCACCGATGGACGCGCTGGCGCAAACTTTCCGTGACGTGACTGCCCACGAATTTTTTCACATCGTCACCCCACTCAATATTCACTCTGAACAGATTCACGATTACGATTTCGTAAATCCGCAAATGAGTCGCCACCTATGGCTTTATGAAGGTTGCACAGAATATGCGGCCCACCACGTGCAGGTAAAACACGGCCTCATCTCTCTCGAAAAATTCCTCGAAGTGATGCAGCAAAAAATGGTCTCTGCTTCTCAGTATGATACCGGCATCGCTTTTACGGAAGTGAGCAAAAAAGCCCTTGCCGAACACGAAAATCAATACGGAAATGTATACCAGCAAGGCGCGCTGATCGGCATGGCGCTCGATCTCAAACTCCGCTCTCTGAGCAATGGCGCTTATGGCACGCAGGAATTGATGCGCGACCTGGCGGGTGAATATGGTTCGGAAAAGCCTTTTCCAGATGACTCCCTTTTTGACGAAATTGCACGGCTTTCAGGTTTCCCGGAAATGAAGAATTTTCTCGAGCTTCACGTGGCAGATACCGTGCCTCTGCCCTTCGAAGCGCTGTTGCCACTTGCCGGAATCACGTATAAAGCATCGCTTACCGAAGAAGTCATTTCCGGCGGCTCATTCGGACTTGGATACAATCCCAGACGAGAAAAAATGGTCGTGTTGGGCACTGATCGCCTCGACGCTTTCGGAAAGGAACTCGGGCTGCGAAATGGCGACGAACTTGTATCGTGGAATGGTGTCGAAATCACAATGGACAACGCCAGGGAAGTAATTCAGGATTTTAAACAAAATACGGTTCCGGGTAAAAAAGCAGAAGTCGTCGTCAACCGCAAAAATGATGATGGCACCTATAAACCGACTAAATTAAAAGCGAAAACCATCACCGTAGAGCAGACCAGAAAACACGTCTTGGAACCCATGGAATCACCCTCCGCATCGCAACTCGAATTGCGCAAAGCCTGGATTAATCTCTAAACTATCTGGACAAACCTGAGCGCATAACAGACCTGAGCGGCTTATTTGCTGGAAATATCCAATGGATTGAATGGACCTTGCGGCAAATTGAAAAAGATTTTATGCTTCAGGGAATTCCCTTCAGTTTTCCTGAAAAAGCCATCAACCGGGAGGAGATAATAACCGTTTTGGCGAAATATCTGCAAACAAGCCAATTGATCTCCGGTCAAAAACTTCCGGGATTGCTGTATCAATTGGATATTTCAGAAAATGAAATAGCCAAACTCGCCATCAACACGCCAAATTCCCATTGGGCAGAAACCCTCGCTGAAATCATCCTTTTCAGATGTTTTACGAAAGTGTACTGGCGGCAAAAGATGAAGTAATCGGATCCGTTGTCAATTCTCTTTAAAACCCGCGTATTCGACCTGTGCACGGTGCACCCACCATATTTAAAATTGTATTTTTGCACCGTTATCTAAACAAAGTGACATTATCACCTTATGGATAAATTTTCATTTTTAGGAAATACCTCAACCGAATGGATTGAGGAACAGTACCAAAACTATCGGAAAGACCCCTCATATGTCGAAGCAGATTGGGCCCATTTTTTCGCCGGATTTGAATTTGGCAGAGCCAAATACGATGTTGCCTCAGAGATTCCGGAAAATGTAATGAAAGAATTCCGGGTGCTTGATCTGGTGGAAGGTTACCGCTCCCGTGGCCACCTCTTTACCAAAACAAATCCCGTACGCGAGCGCCGGCAATACAGCCCAACGCTCGATCTGGAAAATTTTAACCTCGGCAAAGAAGATCTGGACACGGTGTTTCAGGCCGGAGAAGAAATCGGAATCGGGCCTGCCACTTTGCAGCAGATCGTCGATCACCTGAAAGAGACCTATTGCGAGAGCATTGGCATTGAGTATAATTATATTCGTCACCCGGAGCGGATCAAGTGGATACGCGATAAAATCGAACTCAAAAATCGTCCTAAATTTACCGACGAGGAAAGGGTGATCATTTTTAACATGCTCAACCGGGCTACGAGTTTCGAGCAATTCGTGCAAAAGAAATTTGTGGGACAAAAGCGCTTCTCGATGGAAGGAGCAGAATCATTGATGCCAGCCCTCCATGCACTTGTGCAAAGAGCCACCAATCTCGGGGTGAAGGAGATGGTTTTTGGCATGGCCCATCGCGGCCGACTGAACATGCTGGCGAACATTTTTAAAAAACGTTTTGAGAACATCTTTAGCGAGTTTGAAGGTCGATTTTACGAAGAAGATGGAGAGGATGAAGAATTTGATGGTGACGTAAAATACCACCTTGGATATTCAACCAAAATCACGGCAGAAAACGGTGAGCCCCTGCAATTGACGCTGGCTCCAAATCCTTCGCACCTCGAAGCGGTCGATCCAATTGTGGAAGGCATTACACGGGCCAAAATCGACAATTACCTCAAGGATGAAAAAGCCATTCTGCCTATCCTTATTCACGGCGATGCGGCCATTGCCGCCCAGGGGGTGGTGTACGAAGTGATTCAGATGGCGCAATTAGACGGATACCGCACCGGTGGCACCATTCACATCGTGATCAACAACCAGGTTGGATTTACAACGAATTATCTGGACGCACGTTCTTCAACTTACTGCACGGACGTGGGTAAGACCACGCTCTCACCGGTATTTCACGTAAACGGTGATGACATTGAAGCGGTGGTGCAAACCTTGCTTATCGCATTTGCCTACAGGCAGGAATTTAGCCGCGATGTTTTTGTGGATTTGCTCTGTTACCGCAAATATGGGCACAACGAAGGTGATGAGCCTAAGTTCACCCAGCCCACTCTTTATGATCTTATCGCAAAACATCCAAATCCGCGGGAAATTTATTTGAAAGAACTCATCGCCAAAAAGCTCATTACCCAAGAGAGAGCTGATGAAATCATGGCGCGGTTTGAAAACACGCTCGAACGCGAATACGAGTCGGCCAAGGAAGTGCCGAACGCATATATCCGGCATTTTTTAGGAGAAACCTGGAATGATTTTCACACGGCCAAATCGGAGGATTTTGACATTTCTCCAGATACGGGATACGACATTGACAAACTCCGCGAGATTGGAAAAAAAATGAATACCCTCCCAAAGGGAATGAATTTTTTCCGGAAGGTTGAAAAACTGCTGAAAGACCGGGTAAAAATGATCGCCAACGATCAACTCGACTGGGCGATGGGAGAACTGCTTGCCTATGCCACTTTGCTGGAAGAGAAATTTCCGGTACGCGTATCCGGTCAGGATGTGGAGCGCGGTACCTTTTCCCACCGCCATGCCGTCGTGAAAACAGAGGATACGGAAGAAGAGTACCTTCCCCTTAATCATTTGTCGAAAGACCAGGCAAAATTTACCATTTACAATTCCCTGCTTTCAGAATATGCTGTGCTCGGTTTCGATTATGGTTATGCTTTTGCCACGCCGCAGGGTCTCACCATTTGGGAGGCCCAGTTTGGCGATTTTTTCAATGGTGCGCAGATTATCATAGATCAGTTTCTCAGCGCGGCCGAAGACAAATGGCGCGCACAGAACGGTCTCGTGCTCTTGCTTCCGCACGGCTACGAAGGCATGGGATCGGAGCACTCAAGTGCACGTGTGGAAAGATTTCTTCAGCAGTGCGCGGAAATGAACATGCAAATTTGCAATGCCACTACGCCGGCCAACTTCTTTCACCTTTTGCGCCGACAGATGCACCGAAATTTCCGAAAACCCCTTGTGGTTTTCACACCAAAAAAATTACTTCGGTACCCAAAGGCCACGTCAACACTGGCCGAGATGGCCGAAGGAAGATTTTTGGAAGTGATCGACGATCCATCTGCCAAAGCGGAAAATATCGATACCGTGGTATTCTGCTCCGGCAAAATATACTATGAAATCGGAGAGGAAAAAGAGCGCACAGAAAGCGGTGACAACATGGCCATCGTGCGTTTGGAGCAACTTTATCCGCTTCCGCAAAAACAGCTTGATGCGATTGTGGCCAAATATGGCAAAGCCAAAAAATACATCTGGATGCAGGAAGAACCCCGCAACATGGGTGCATGGAGCTATATGGCGCTGAATTATACCGCTGTACAACTCGAATGCATCTCACCAAAACCAAGCGCAAGTCCGGCCTCAGGCTCGAGCAAGGCTTCCGAAGCGCGCTATAAAGCAAATATGAGTCGGCTTTTTGTCCATGCCAAACAACCAGTAAAATAACAATCCTCCCCCATGTTTGAAATGAAAGTGCCCAGCCCGGGCGAATCGATATCAGAAGTAGAAATTGCCTCCTGGCTTGTTGCCGATGGAGATTATGTGGAAAAAGATCAGGCCATCGCCGAGGTCGATTCCGATAAAGCCACCCTCGAATTGCCCGCTGAAGTGGCCGGCATCATCACCTTGAAAGCCAAAGAAGGAGAAACCGTAGCGGTGGGCGACGTGGTGTGCCTGATCGATACGCAAGCAGCCAAACCTGAGGGCAAAAGCGAAAGCAAACAAAAATTGGAGGAGAAAGAAGAATCTCCGAAAACCAAACCTGCCGACGAGAAAAAAAGTGCCGCCAAACCCGAAGCGAACAAAGAAAAAAGCGCTGTAACCGAAAAAGAAACGGAGAATAAGCCTGAAAAAAAGGAAGAAAAACCTCCCGAAAAGTCTTATGCGGATGGTCATCCATCTCCATCAGCCAAAAAGATGATGGACGAAAAAGGCGTGAAATCATCACAGGTGAATGGCTCCGGTCCCGGGGGCCGCATTACCAAACAGGATGTGGTGGATGCCATGGCGGCTGGTTTTGATACCAAACAAGCCAGTGGTTGGGGCGGTAGCCGCGATACAGAACGCAAACGCCTTTCTGTGCTGCGCCGGAAAATAGCTGAAAGACTGGTAAGCGTGAAAAACGAAACAGCCATGCTCACCACTTTTAATGAGGTGAACATGAAACCAATCATGGATTTGCGCAATAAATACAAGGACAAATTCCGTGAAACGCATGATGTAAATCTGGGCTTTATGTCCTTTTTTACCAAAGCGGTCACCGAAGCCCTCAACCTTTTCCCAACCGTGAATGCCATGATGGATGGTGAGGACATTATCACGCATAATTATGCCGACATCGGTATTGCGGTGAGCTCACCCAAAGGGTTGATGGTACCCGTGGTGCGCAATGCCGAGCAAATGAGCCTTGCAGAAATCGAAAATGAAATCAAACGCCTTGCGGTAAAAGCACGCGATGGAAAAATCAGCATTGAAGACATGCAGGGCGGCACATTTACCATCACCAATGGCGGTGTGTTTGGCTCGATGATGAGCACCCCGATTATCAATCCGCCCCAATCAGCCATTCTCGGAATGCACAACATTGTAGAACGCCCGATGGCTGTAAACGGTCAGGTGGTAATCCTACCCATGATGTACGTGGCCCTTTCTTACGACCACCGCATCATCGACGGCAAAGAATCCGTAAGCTTTCTCGTGAAAGTCAAGGAAATGCTCGAACAACCGGAACGTATGATTTTCGGCAGCAAAGATCCGGTTGAGATATTGTTGGGATTGTAATTGAGAAATATTCACATTGATGAAAA
>JBBSDD010000102.1:0-8032 GCA_038249755.1 Flavobacteriales bacterium
AAAAACCACCCATCGAAACTATGGCATCTTTCAGGCTGGCATTGTTCACGCTGTAAATTTCTTCCGGGGTCAATTGCAGCCCCATTTTTTGGAGATCCCGCTGATTCAGTCTTTGGATGAGCATGGGAAGCCACATTCCTTCATCGGCTTTGGCTGGCGCAAGGGCAGTCAAAAACAGAATGACCGACAGGATTAATGTTCTTTTCATATGTATTGGGTTGAGTTCAATTTGGGCAAAAGTAAGGATTCGGAACCGGAAATTTGGCACTACCAGTAGCGGAAGGTATAAGTAGTGATATAGATATATTGGCGGATATCGTCGCGGCGGAGTTCAGCTTTCAGCATCATGTTGCTGCCTTCATACACGTATTCTTTCCGGTACACCAACGTCTCATTTTCATATCTTTCTTCCGAAAGTAGGTTACCGACAGCGTCGTAGCTGTATTTCAGGGTGTATTTCTCTTTTGCAGAAATGATTTCCTTTTCTGAAAGCCAACCATGGCTTTCATAGGCATATTTTTCTTCGTAGCGGTCGCTGCTCATCACATATGAACGGCTGTATTGGATGAGGTAATCGTTCTCATCATAATACCTGATTTCCTTTTGGTAAGGACGACCGCCTGCATTGAACAGGGTGGAATGAAGTTGTAATTCATACCGTTGATGGGTCATTTTTTCAGTAGAAATTTCCGTGGTCTTACCATGCCAGTTTGCTGAGGTTAGCCTGCCCGCTTTTTGCGGCCTCCCGTATATTCTGCTTACCGGCAAACCTGTATCATCGTATGCGTAACAATAACTGAACATACCGGCCGCATCGTTTTTGATTTCGCAACTCAGCCGCTCCCCGGCGTATTCAAAAATGGTCACAGCGGTGTCCCGCAAATTGTGGTTGATCAGGGCCTGCATCTGCAGATTTCCATCCGGATAAAATTGGTAAACCATACTTTCATTCGTTTTCCTGATCCGGTCTCCGTCTTTTTTTGATTCCTGAATGGCCCTGATTTCCTTTATTTTATTCCTGGCGATAAACGAAGGATCAAATTTTTGCGCGTGGGTGAAATCATTGCCATACGGTTGATCAAGAATCTGAGCAAACAGTGGGGATACCGCACAAAAACAGACAATCAAAGAAATGATGTATTTCAAGCCGGGTCGTAAATTTTTTGGAGTTCCTGAATCACCTGAGAAACGTCGTAAAGCGGTTCCTGACAGGTAAAATTCCGACAAATGTATACGGCCATTCGGTCTTTTGAAAATCTGTTGTGAAAGATTGGAAGATTGTTGTTGCCAGAGCTTACCGCAAATGTTGACAGCGGGTAATATTGTGAGCGAATTTGCTGTTCTATTGTTCCGGAATCCGGCCCTGTAATGGTGATATCCAGATTTCCCAAAGCGCGTTTCAGGTGCAAATCAGCCCACAATCCATATCCCGCGCCGTAGCTGGTGAGCGCTTCCTGCACTGCACCGAGCAGTCGCGAAGCTTTTTCACGAAAGTGTGAAAGGTCAAAATAGCCCGCAAGGGTGTCGAGATTGTGCGCCATCAGGGCATTTGAGGATGGTATCACATTATCGCTCAGTTCGACAGGCCGCGATACCAAATCTGTTTGACCCGATGCGGTGAAAAAGAAGAGGCCTTTTTCGGCATCATAAAAATGATCGAGGGTAAATAGCGTCATGGCTTTGGCTTTTTCGAGCCAGGAAACGGCGTAATCTGCCTGATAGAGTTTGATATAGGCATCGATGAGCCAGGCGTAATCTTCCAGAAATCCATTGATCTTTGCCGTGCCATTTTTCCAGGTTCTGTAGAGGCCACCAGTCTCGTGGTTGGTCATCTCTCTTTCGAGAAAAGCCACGATCGATTGCGCTTCACGCAGATCGCCCACATCTTCGGTGTTATGATAAGCCGCAGCAAAACCACTGGCGAGCATGGCATTCCAACCGCAAAGGCATTTGTCGTCGGTTTGTGGCCGGATTCGCTTGTTGCGCTCTTTCAACAAACCTTGATTTACCTCGTTCCAATCGTGGATAATCTCGGTTTCTGATTTTTCCTGGTCTTCCGCCATTTCGCGAAAGCCTGTTTTCCTGACGGGAATGATCCGGTCTTCCCACAATCCATTTTCGTCGGTGTGATAAAATCTTTCGAATCCATCGCGGTTTATTTGATCCTCAAATTCTGTTGGCCAGGTGTAAAACAAGCCTTCGATTCCTTCGCTGTCGGCATCAATCGCACTGTAATATCCACCGCTTTCGTGCCGCATTTCACGTTTCAGCCAGGATTTGATGCCCGCTGCGATTTCGAGATATTCCACTTTGCCATATGCTTTGTAGGCTTCCGCGTAAAGTGGCAGGAGTTGGGCATTGTCGTAGAGCATTTTTTCGAAATGTGGAATTTTCCACTCCACATCCGTGGCGTAACGGGCAAATCCACCACCCACCTGATCGTAAATTCCCCCACGGGCCATCTTGTCGAGGGTAAGTTCCACATGGTTGAGAACGTTGAGGTCATTGCGAATTTTTCCATAGTGCAGCAGGAAATTGTAATTCACCGGCAGTGGAAATTTGGGCGCCTTGTCTGGACCGCCGAGGCGGTTGTCAAACATGGATTTCCATTCCTTGACGCTTTGATCCAGCGCTGAGTAATCGAAACTTTCCTGACTACCCGAGGGAATGATTCCGGAAACCTGCATGCCTGCGACAAGTTTTTCACCATAATCTGTTAAGGCTTCAGGCTTTGTTTCCCATATATTGGCTAATTGTTCCAGTATGTTTGTCCATTGTTCCCTTGGAAAATAGGTGCCGCCATACACCGGTTTGCCATCAGGTGTGGTGAAACAATTCAAGGGCCAGCCACCTTGTTTTGTCATCAACTGCACGGCTTCCATGTACACGTGGTCCACGTCTGGTCTTTCTTCGCGATCAACCTTGATGCAGATGAAATGACGGTTCATGATTATGGCGACAGCCTCATTTTCAAAACATTCATGCTCCATCACATGGCACCAGTGGCATGCAGCATAACCCACGCTTACGAGCATAAGCTTGTTTTCATCCTTCGCTTTTTGACTGGCTGTTTCACCCCAGGCCATCCAATTTACCGGATTATGGGCGTGCTGCAAAAGATACGGACTGCTTTCCGTGCTCAGGCTATTGGTGTGTCGTTGATTTTTTTCCATGGTATCAGAAATTAAATCAGTCTGGAGGTGCTTTAAAAACTGCCCTCGTGGCTGTAATCAAAGTCAAAATTCCGACCAATTAAAAAGGATTTGGCCCGAACCTTACCGGTGGCGCGCAATTCCAACTTTTGACTCATGGCCACGCCCAGGATGAGAGGCAACATTGACAAACTTCCTTCATTAAAATCAGTGCGGATGTGCGCTTCCACAATGTCGTTGAAATTGGCTGGTATCACCACTTTGTCGATGAGTTTTGCCTTCCCGGCGTGTTTTCCCGAAAGGTAGAGATCGGCATCGGTAGAAACGATCTGAATCTTGTAGGCGTTCGGATTTTCCACCCGCATTTTGGCTGTAAACTCAATACCTTTTGTGTCAAATTTGTGGATCTTCACGTCGGAAACTTCCATCATTTCCACATTTTCGTAACTGCACGATGAGAGGCTCACCGATGCCAGAATCACAAGGAGAAAGAGCCTGCTATTTTTTCGAAAGAGCGGCCAAATGTTTAAAAAATACGGGAATGGTTTCGATGCCTTTGTAGAAATTAAACAAGCCATAATTTTCGTTGGGGGAGTGTATTTTGTTTGAATCCAATCCGAAACCCATCAGGATGGTTTTCAAACCGAGGGTTTTTTCGAAGAGGGCCACAATTGGAATGGAGCCTCCGCCGCGCATGGGTATTGGCTTTTTGCCAAAAGTTTCTTCCATGGCCATGCTTGCCGCTTTGTACGCCACCGAGTCGATGGGTGTCACGGCAGGTTCTCCACCGTGATGTGGTGTTACTTTCACTTTAACGGATGCCGGGGCAATTTTTTTAAAGTGGTTCGTAAAAAGGGCCGTGATTTCATCCGGCGATTGGTTGGGCACGAGCCGCATGGATATTTTGGCGTAAGCCTTGGAAGGCAACACCGTTTTGGCGCCGGGTGCTGTATATCCGCCCCAAATTCCATTCACATCGAGTGTCGGGCGGATGCTTGTTCGCTCCAATGTGGTATATCCTTTTTCACCATGCACTTCGGTGATATCAAGGTCTTCCTGATATTCATGAAGATCGAAAGGCGCCTCATTCATCGACTTGCGTTCTGCACCGCCGATGGTCACCACCTTGTCGTAAAAACCGGGAATTGTAATACGATTTTCACTATCGGTGAGCGAGGCGATCATTTTTGCGAGTACATTGATCGGGTTGGCAACGCCACCGCCGTAGATACCGCTGTGCAGATCGCGGTTGGGTCCTGTTACTTCCACTTCCACATAACTCAGTCCGCGCAAACCCATGGTGATACTTGGATTTTCGTTGGAGAGCATGGCTGTATCAGATACGAGTACCACATCCGCAGCGAGCCGGTTTTTGTTCTTTTCCAGAAATGGACCGAGGCTGTCCGAGCCAACTTCCTCTTCGCCTTCGATCATGAATTTCACATTGCATGCGAGGGTATTGGTTTGCATCATCACTTCAAAAGCTTTGATGTGCATATAAATCTGTCCTTTGTCGTCGGCTGCTCCGCGGGCGATCACGAGGGTATCTGTCACCACAGGTTCAAAAGGCGGTGAATCCCACAAATCGATTGGATCGGCAGGCTGTACATCGTAGTGGCCATATATCAAAATGGTGGGGAGCGCCGCATCAATGATTTTTTCTCCGTACACAATGGGATAACCACCAGTCGGGCACACCTCCACTTTGTCAGCGCCGGCATCCACCAATCTGTCTTTGATAAACTCAGCCGCCCGGAACACTTCATCTTTAAAGGTTTTGTCCGTACTCACCGAGGGTATTTTGAGCAATTCAACGAGTTCTGAAAGAAATTTCGCTTTGTTTTTTTCGATATAATCCTGGGCTACATTCATGGTTGGCGTTTCTGATTTTGAATTGCCAAATATAACATTCTGAATACAGACTTATTATTCCAATGCTGCCCCGTAGCTGATTTTCTGCAGAATTATGTACTTTTAGCTCCGGGCAACTCACCGATTATTTTTTCGTCCCCTAAAGACAGTCATAGATGTAAACCTGAAGATGCGCACGCAAAAACTTTCTCTTACTACCATTCTGATCATATTCTTTGCTTTTTCAGAAATCTCTACGCACGCGCAGGTTGCAATTGACAATAGCCTAACGCCTACCGAACTGGTACAGCAAGTACTTCTTGGAAATGGCGTTAGTGTTTCGAACATAACCTTTAACGGGCAATCAGGTGATGTGTTAAACGAACAAATTGCGCGCTACACAGGTCCGAGTGCAGTTATTGAGTTTCCTGAGGCAATAGTTATGAAGTCTGGTCATACAGCTGACATCGCCGACCCTTTTTTTCCGGTTCCATTTCCATTTCCGGTTCTTGAAATTTCCAATGATCCCGATCTTCAAGCCATCAGCAATATTCAATCAATAAATAACTGCGCTATTCTGGAATTTGATTTTGTCCCGAATGGAGATTCCCTCGTGTTTAGATACGTTTTTGCATCTATTGAATATCCAGGGTTTACTTGCTCCGGTTTCAATGATGCTTTCGGTTTTTTTCTAAGCGGTCCCGGCATAAGTGGGCCTTTTACGAATAACGCTATAAACATCGCCTTAATCCCAAACAGCAACACTCCTGTAGCAGTTAATACAATAAATTCAGGTGTGTCATCCCAGCCCGGCAATGAAATTAATTGCGTCAATGCCAACCCAAATTGGGTCGCGGACGCCATCTATTTTGCTGATAACGCACTGCAACCTCCCGGAGATGTTATGTTTCCCGGCATGACAGTGACGCTCACTGCTTATGCTCAAGTGATCTGCGGGCAAGAGTATCATATCAAACTTGCCATAGCTGATGCTTCCGATAGCTCTTTAGACTCGGGTGTATTCTTAGAAGCGGGATCTTTTGCATCCAACAGTGCAGTTCAGGTAATTCTTGACATACCAGTCGGTGTTTCTGACTCTACTTTATATGAGGGTTGCGGAGTGGCCAGTCTACAGTTTGTTAGACCAGCTGCATCATTGGGTATTGAGGAATCGGCCTTCCTCGATATATCAGGTTCTGCTATAAACGGAATAGATTTCACACCCATGCTTCCGGACAGTATCGTTTTTGGCGTGGGAGTGGATACAGTGTCTTTTGTTCTCAATGCACCCAACGAGGGCAATTTTGAAGGGCAGGAATTTGTACAAATCATCATTACCAATATAGCCTCGGGTTGTGCTGGCACAGAGGTGACTTCTGAATTTTCATTTTTTATCAATGAAGCTGATCCCCTGCAGATTTCTGGATTTGACGGAGCCCTTGAAGATTGCAACGACGATTTAGACCTCTTTCCTACCATCACAGGTGGATTTGGTCAATATAATTATTCGTGGTCGAATGGAAGCACGGCGGACACGGTCAATGTTTCTCCTGGATTCACGACCAACTATTTTCTCGTCGTTTCTGATACCTGTGGAGCGGGTAGTCAACAGACTTCCTTCGAAGTGGAAGTTCCTGTCTATCCAATCATGATGGTTGATCTGGGTGAGGACATCACCGTAAATGAATGTGACGTTACCGTGCAAATTATCCCGGAAGTAAGCGGAGGTTTTGGAGGTTACACCTATCAATGGACAGAAAACGGTGCAGTGATCAGTACGTCTCCGTTACTGAGTTACCTCGTGGAAAATTCTATCACCCTCACCCTATCGGTTTATGACGATTGTGAGGCTTTGGTTACGGACCAGATCGATATCATTTTGCCAGCCGTGGAAGTCACCGCATTCTTGCCAGATATTTTCAGTTCGAGCAATTGCCTGCAAGAGTTTTTGATGCCCGTCATTTCAGAAGGTGGAATTGGCACAAAAACGTATACCTGGATAGTCGATGGGGTGGAACAAATGTCTTCCCAGGTGCTCTATTTTATGTACCATCCGTCTATGGGTCAAAACGTTGTAATGCGGGCAGAAGATGAATGTCAGAATATAGCCATCGACAGCACCGTGGTGGATTTTGATTTTCCTGAACTCACCCTTCGCACCAGTCCGGACACGTCAATTTGCGAAAACACATCAGCTGAACTTAGGGTGGAAGCAACATCAGGTTCTGGATTTTATAAGTACTATTGGGAAACTCTCGATTCGACAAGTCAGGTGGTCAATATTCTACCGGAAAACTCCCGCATGTATCCGGTTGTGGTTAAAGATACCTGCGGTACTGAAGCGCGGGCCAATGTGCGGGTGGATGTGCGCCAGGTTTTTGCCAATTTCGAATATGACTACCAGGGATACTACGGGGTGAATCTCCGCAATCTTTCCAGGCCCCGCGAAGCGACCTATCAATGGGATTTTGGGGATGGTGAGACCAGCGCGGATTTAAATCCCACACATTCTTTTACAGGGGCTGAGCCGTATGATATTATGCTTGTCACGATGGACGACATCGGTTGTACAGATACGATCATCAGATCGACCAAACCACCTATTGAAATATTTATCCCTTCTGCGTTTACGCCCAATGGTGATGGAATCAATGACTTGTTCGTGATCGAAGGGGCAGAAATTATTGAATTCCAAATGTGGATCTACGACAGATGGGGCAAACTCGTCTTTGAAACCAACGACATACATGTAAAATGGAATGGCAGCCACCTCGGTGGAGATTACTACGCCACGACCTCACTCTACAACTACTATATTAAATACAAAGGCGAAAAAGAAGAAGACGCATATGAAATAACCGGAAGCATTTCGGTAATTCGTTAATTGAAAACAAAGCATCAAAACCAATGAAGCAATTTTTCCCCAAATTCATATTTTTCCTGGTTATAGCATCCCTCTCCTACGAAGGTCAGGCGCAGATAAACACCGACAATACGCAAACGATTGCGGAATTGGTCAATAACGTTTT
>JBBSDD010000103.1:0-8000 GCA_038249755.1 Flavobacteriales bacterium
AGCGGTATTTAAGGGTTCTTAGGGTATCCGGATCGCAATCGAGCTCTGCTCCTATTTCGGTCAGACTTTTTTTCTCATAATAAAACCGGGATAAAATTGCTTTGCATTTTTCTCCCAGATTCTGGTACATCACTTCCATTTCTGCAATACGCGCTTCCTGAATATGTCTCAACTCCATCTCTGTATCAGATTCGGCGGTATGAGGAATATCATTTGACACAATGCGCATAACAGATCGATGACTGGTTGATTTCAGTTTATCGAGCCATTTGAAACGGGCAATCTGAAAAATATAACCTCCAAGAGAAGATCCACTTTGAGACGTGAATCTTCCTTCTGCGACATTGAGCCAGGTAGCAAGAAGTGCTTCCTGAAAAATATCTTTTGCATCATTCTCGTCTCCACTGTTTTTCAAAATATAATGCAACACAGAAGGGTAATTTTCCTTATACACCAGTTCCAGGACCCGATGGTCTTTATCCGCAAACTTCCTTAATACGTCCACCGTTTCTGGCGAATCCTGTTTTTTATCCCGCAAAATGTTAGCTCAATGATATGGCTACCAATAGTAAAGAAATGCTGCGTGGAAAGCAACTATACCAGGATGTTTTTCATTTAGAGTTGAAAAGCCAGATTCAGGAATTAAGGGGTTTAACGGTTCTTTAATGGCATATCGAGACAAATCAAATTTGTGAACACTTCAACCAAATAAACTGAGTTGACCCTTGTCAGGTCGGCGAAAACGGGTAAAATCATAAGGCGGCATTTCACGTCCGGAGAGGAATCTCGTTCTGGCAATTTCCATGGTACGTTTGATCATCACAGCAAAATTGCCTTCGCCCTTCATGCGCATCCCAAACCGGCTGTCCGTGAGTTTTCCGCCGTGGGCTTCGGCGATCTGATGGAGTACTTTCTCCGCCCGTTCGGGCATGGCTTGATGAATCCACCTGCTGAAAATTTCACCGATATCACCATTTAAGCGTACCACGGTGTATCCCACTTGCAAGGCACCGCTTTTGGCGCAAGCCTCCACGAGGGGGAAAATCTCATGGCTGTTCAACCCCGGAATAATGGGTGCCATCATGACCTGTACCGGAATTCCATTTTGCGAAAGCTGAGAAATGGTATCGAGACGCTGGGCTATGCTGGCTGTGCGGGGTTCCATTTGCCTGCGCAAATCTTCATTGAGGGTGGTGATCGAAATGGCCACCTTGACCAGGTTTTTTTCCGAAAGGGCTTTCAAAACATCGATATCTCTCTGGATGAGCGCGTTTTTCGTGATAATCCCAACAGGATTCTGGTATTCCAAAAAAGTTTCGAGCAGGCTTCTGGTTATTTTCAATTTTCGCTCTACAGGCTGATAACAATCGGTATTTCCCGAAAGGGCGATACTTCGGGGCTTCCATTTGGGATTGTCCAGTTTTGCTCTCAGCAAATTTACCGCATTCTGTTTGACCAGAATTTTTTGCTCAAACTCCACCCCTGCCGAATAGCCCCAATACGGATGCGTGTTGCGCGCATAACAATACACACAGCCGTGTTCGCAGCCTTGATATGGATTGAGCGAAAAATCCATGCCCACGTCCGGACTGACCACGGGATTTACGATCGACTTGGGAAATACATCGATATACGTGGTCTTGCCCTCTCCCTCGTCATCCGCGAGGTCAATGCCCTCTTCGTGGGCCCTCACGTACGCATGTTTGGAGAACTTATTGGCGGTGTTGTGCTGTGCACCGCGGCCTTTGATGTGGTGGGTAGATGACATAAAATGGACCTGAGATAAAGGTTGAAAGGTACATTTATGCGGTGATTATTCACCCACAGATCGTGTTCATTTTGCTAATTATTTTAGTATTACATCACTTCCCGGGATGTAACATAAAAGTTCCGGTCAACCTTGAAGGCATCTTTGCCGAGGTCAATTTCACTCCTCTGCCAGGTACTTGTTGGTTTTAACCATTGACCTCCGGCCAGTCTGAGCGGCATATTGAAACCGGGAACACCATTCACCCATCGGTATGAAAAACCCGATGCCTCCCGCTTGTATTCCAGCATGGGAATTTGGGTGGTGCGCAGATACTGATCAAAAATTTTCGTAAGATCTTTTTGGGCCATCGTGGTCATATAAGCCTCCACCTGACCGGTTGTAACTGTTTGGTGGTAAAATGATTTGTTCATTCCGCGCATCATTTCTTTGAAAAGGGAATCGTTGTCCATCACGTGTCGGATGGTGTGAATCATATTGGAAGCCTTGTAATACATATCCCCGCTCCCTTCCTGATTGACGCCGTATGGGCCTATCACAGGGATGTCGTTCTTCACCAGTTTTCGTGTTCCGGTCACGTAATCATTGCCAGCCTCCTCTCCAGATTCACATTGGATATAAAGCGTTTCTGAATAAGCTGTAAAACCCTCATGAATCCACATGTCGGCGATGTCTTTTGATGTGATACTGTTTCCAAACCACTCATGGCCACTTTCGTGAATGATGATAAAGTCCCATCCGAGCCCCCGACCCGACTGGGACAGATCCCTGCCCAGGTATCCATTTCTGTATTTGTTGCCATAGGCAATGGCGCTTTGATGCTCCATCCCCAAATGGGGCGCCTCCACCAACTTGTATCCATCTGGATAAAAGGGGTAAGGACCCAGCCAATCTTCAAAACAATCCAACATTTTGTGAACTTGTTTAAAATGTGGCCTGGCGATTTCGAGATTGTTTTCCAAAACCCAAAAATCGAGATTGAGCAATCCATTCACGCCTTGATATGCCTCCTGCCAGTGGGCGTATTTGCCAATATAAGGGACGATGTTGTACGTATTAATCGGACTTTTCACCGACCACTTCCAGGCTGTGCGGTTATTGTCCAGCGCGGTTTTTTCCATCAGGTTACCATTGCCTGCCGCGGTCAAAGAATCGGTTGCAATGATGGTCAGCGAAGCTCCGTGATCCGGTTCGTCGCTTTGATGATCTTTGCAGGGATACCATACACTGGCACCCAGACCCTGGCAAGCCACCGACATCCATGGATTGCCGTGGCTATCGCGCGACCATATCCATCCCCCATCCCAGGGCGGCGTGCGCGCCTCTCGGGGTGTGCCCGAAAAATAGACAGATAGTTTTCCGACATCTCCCTGAGCCATTCTTTTCATAGGGACGAGATATACATCTTTTGATCTGGAGAAATGCACGGATTCACTTTCGTAAAATATCGAATCGATCACCATGGGCTCCTGCAAATCAATTTGCATGAAATCACCAACCCCGGAGGCCTCAAATGTGATGATGTTGTGACCGTGTATGGATTTGTTTTCAAAGTCGGCTTCCACTGTTAATGCATAATGGAGCACATTCCACCATGCCCGTTCGGCAGTGACCGAGCCCCTGAGGGTATCGGCAAGCGTGAAATTATGCTGGGCCTTGGCTGGCAAAATATGTAAGAGGCAGCAAATCAATGTTGGGATTCTTATGGACATCTGTTTCAGTTGATCGTGTTATAGGGTGTAAAAATATTGACAAAATACAACTGTCGTTTAAAATCATCGTTGATCAGAAACATTTCCAGATGAGAAAATGGATCCGTGCGACGTTTGTAGGAAAAATTTAACAGTTATTCTTGCTAAAAGAAGGGAAACCGAGGTATGGATACAATTTGTATGTATTTGCTTAAAATCATCGATCAATTCTATCCGGCATAAGACTAAACACCGTTCCGGACGCACGAAATTTCAGCGATAGCATTAACAGCTAAAATGACCGGAATGTTAAATTTCAGGTTAATCAAAATAAATTTTGGATCCTTTAAAGCCTTCTCTTTAGCACTTTCATTGAGCTTTCGGAATGTAAGTCCAATTAAAGAAAATTTATAGAAATCCAATAATGATAGCTATCCAAATATTTTGTGTTGATTTGTGATACTCGAAGACCATTTAATTTTTTATCCGATAGTTGAATTTCGCGCCGTTCGCGCAGGTAATAAGTCATATTAGCAAGTTTGGGCGACTTATTCCTGTAACCAATATGAAACGTGTGCGTAGCAAAGTTCATTTGTCTGAACCGTACCCGCTATGCCATCAATTAGATTATTCCCTTTCACAGTACTGTCATTGTACTTTCTCACCAACGCTTTGATTGTTCAGGGACAGATGCCTGTTTTTGAAGACTATGTAGGTGCTGGCAACAGCCAGGGTATCACTGTCACGACGAGCAGTGACTTTTCACAACCCGACTGGAATCGCCATGCCATAGGCTTAAGGACCATAGACGGCGGCGGACTTGATGCAAATCGCATGGAGGCTTCCCGATTTTTGACACAAGCCGGTTTTGGTGGAACCATGGAGGAAATTGAAGCATTGTCAGCTACGAATGATTTTGAAGGATGGATTGATTGGCAGGCGTCGCTTCCGCGGACCAACATAATGAGTTTAACTACCCAAATCAGGAATTTGGCATTTGATTTTCACTTGCAGAATGGCGGAAATCCGAATGATCCATTTCTATATATCCGTCATTTCCACTATGCCTGGTGGCAAGCAGCTCTTACCAAAAATGATGTATTCAGACAGCGAATGGCCCAGGCTCTGAGTGAGATTTTTGTTATTTCAATAGAATCCAAAATTCGCGCTGAAAGCACTTCATTTGCTGCCTATTATGACATGTTGATGAGAAACTCTATCGGCAATTTTAGAACGCTCCTGAAAGATGTCACTTTTAGTCCGGCTATGGGCGTGTATCTTTCACACTTCAGAAATCCAAAGACCGATTCTGAAACCAATACATTCCCGGATGAGAATTTTTCAAGGGAGCTTTTACAATTATTCTCCATAGGTCTGGCCCAACTTAACGCAGATGGCACCCCTGTCATTAACGCTCAGGGAAACGAAATTCAAACTTATAGCCCTGAAGATATTCGCGAGCTCGCAAAAATTTTCACCGGTCTTGGTGCAGGAAATATAACGGCTGAAGCTGCCAGTTCAGGTTTGACAACATCATTTTTGATATATCGAAACAATCTCGATTTCCTGACTCCCATGGTCATGTATGACGATTTTCATGAACCGGGTTCCAGATCTTTTTTGGGTCAACCCATTTCAAGTGATCTCAATGGTACCCAACAAATCAATGCGGTATTGGATATCATTTTTAATCATCCAAATGTTGGCCCGTTTATTTCCACCCGGCTTATTCAACAACTCGTCAAGTCCAATCCTTCTTCTCTCTATGTGGCTGATGTAGCAGCTGTTTTTAACAACAACGGCAATGGAGTCAGGGGAGACTTGCTCGCTGTTGGAAAAGCTATTCTACTCCACGAAGAAGCCCGGGATTGCTTGTGGCAAAATGATCCGGGTCATGGAAAATTAAGGTCACCCCAGAATAGGTTTACACATTATGCAAAAGCTGTAAAAAAAATCAGTCCGGACAACAATTATTGGACGGCTGGTTACCATCTCCAAAATAGCATGGACCATCTGTCCCTATCTTCGCCTAGTGTATTTAACTTTTATCAACCCGATCATATACCCCAGGGCGATATGAATACGATGAACCTCAAAGGTCCTGAATTTCAAATTCACAACTCGTCCACCAGCCTCGGATATGTCAACCAAGTAGATGATTGGACCCGCAATGGTAAGATATTTAGTCCCGTAGAAAGGCCTGAAACAGTGCGATTGGATAAAATGCACTACGGAGCTTTGGCCCGTGATCCGGAAGTCTTGTTAAACCATCTTGATATACTCTTTACCGCAGGCAGATTGTCTGAACAAAACAGACAACACATCCGCACAGCTATGCTCGGACTAAACAATCCAGCGTTCAATCTGACTCAACGCGCAGAATTAGCCATGTATCTGGTAATGATTTCTCCTGAATATGTAATACTCAAATAAAAAACATGACTCCTTATAAAAACAAATCAGGTATTAGTCGTCGAAAATTCATTTACCGTTCAGGCTGTGCCGCTCTGGGTTGTACCACCCTATTCTCTTCCCTCATCAATATGAAGGCGATAGCCGCGGCGGCAATGGATAAAGGGATGTCGTCTACAGGCGATTACCGCGCTCTGGTATGTGTTTTATTAAATGGCGGAGCAGATACGCACAACATGTTAATACCACGAAGCAATTCTGCTTATCAGGCCTATGCATTAACGCGCAGTAATCTGGCTATACCACAGGCTAATATTCTGAATCTGAATCACACGGCCATCAATGGAAATTTGTATGGTGTTCACCCGGCCATGCCAGAAATTCGAACGCTGTTTAATACCGGCAAAATTTCATTTGTCAGCAATATAGGAACCCTGGTGGAACCGGTAACCAAGGCACAGTATCTTGCCAATTCCAAACCACTACCGCTGGGATTGTTTTCTCATTCGGATCAAGCCAAACACTGGCAAACAGGAAGGCCTGGTGAAAAAAATTCATACGGTTGGGCTGGACGAATGGCAGATTTGGTGCAAAGCCAGAATACCAATCAAATTATAAATATGGGAATTTCTTTGGATGGTACCAACCATTTCCAATCTGGATCTTCCGGAGGAGGTTTTGCCATCAAATCGACAGATGCCATTGGCATCAACGGATACGGAACCAACGCGTTATATCACAACTTACGCGATGTGGCGATTAACAATATGATCGATGAAAACTATCAGGATTTGTATGAAAAGACGTATATGAACACCCTCAAAAATGGTAAAGCCGGTGCAGATCAACTGACCGAAGCGATGACAGGGGTATCTGAATTTTCATCAAATTTTTCGTCGGGCACGCTTTCGCAAAAATTCAGATCGGTGGCCCGGATTATCGCCGCACGGGAAACGCTCGGCTTTACCCGTCAAACCTTTTTTATCAATTATTCGGGTTGGGACCACCATGACGATATCCTGACTTCGCAGGAAGATAAAGTGCCGGAACTCAGCAAAGCCCTCAGTGAATTTCAGAATGTATTGCAAAATATGGGCGTGTCAAACGGCGTAACGACTTTTAGTATTTCAGATTTTGGCCGAACTCTTACCTCCAATGGCAATGGCTCCGACCACGGCTGGGGAGGAAATATGATGGTGATGGGCGGCTCCGTAGAAGGCGGTCAGATTTTTGGAAACTACCCCACCCTGTCAATGGAAAATAACCTGATGCTGCCCCGCGGTGTGGTCATTCCATCCACATCTTCCACAGAATACCTCAGCGAACTCGCCCTCTGGTTTGGCATATCGCCGGGTGATGTAAATGATATTTTTCCAGATCTTCCCAATTTCTTCAACACAGCAGGTGGCGGATTTCCCATCGGCTTCCTGAATCCCATCAACTAATGAAAAAACTTCTTTTTGTTTTGGCAGTCATTGCAGGGCTGAATGTCTCCGGGCAATGTTATCCCGACCGGCACAACACCTCCTGGAACGAAGGTTGGATCTCTTGTACGATGCGCCCCAACCCAAATACCATCCGGGGAAACAGCCATTGGATCATGTATGATTTTGGCCACAAGTACAAGGTGCGACACTTCAAATTGTGGAATGTAAACGACCCCCAGCGACTCGATGACGGCTTCCGACAGGTGGCCATCGACTACAGCGGGGATGGCGCCACCTGGACCCACCTCAACAACTACACCCTCGAAAAAGCCAGCGGCACTTCGACGTATGAAGGACAGTACATGGGCAGTTTTGGCGGAGATACAGCCCGGTATGTCATCATCACCGGGCTCACGAATTGGGGTGGTGATTGTTCGGGAATTGCCGAAGTACAGATAGAAACACTCGGTGCTTCTGAAAATCCTTTTGCCACGGTGATGAATGAATGTATGACGGTTTCAATCTATCCCAACCCGCACACAGACGCCTTCAACATCAACATTAACTCGACCTGTACAGGTGCGATCACCTGGCAGCTTTACAACAGCATGGGACAAAAACTTACCGGCGGCAATCTCGGAACAGAAATTACTACCATGACAGAAAGTATATCCACCAACCAACTGGCACCCGGAATTTACC
>JBBSDD010000104.1:0-7817 GCA_038249755.1 Flavobacteriales bacterium
ATACATATTTGAATCTGTCGAACGCGCCCAGTTATTGGTGTTCCCAATAGCTCTGAGATCCAAGGATGAAGAATTTCTGCGTGCATAAACAAATGTTTTCTAATGACATAATGGAAGATAAGCCATGAAGTTTTTTATTTTTGTGAAAATTTATTAGGCGATGCGGGTGATGATAAAGGAATGTTATGAAAAGAAGATTTTACAATGTTCTTCCTCATCCCGCTTTTTTATAAATGAGCGTGAATTTGCGCCTTCAAGGCCAAGCTTCAGTAATTCTTCCGATCGCTTCTTTTTCCTGCTTCCATTCTTCATTTTGATCTTATTTTCAGAGATCACATTCGGCCAGGTTTGCAACCCTGCGGGAAACGTTGTCATTTTCTCCAATTATGAAGGAGGGACTATAAATATCGATATCGATCAAAATCTGGCCAACTTAAAAATTGGCATTTGCACTTACGAAGCAGTAGAGGTGAATATTACCGGACCTTTTGCTGGGAATGTAACTGAAGTTATTTTTGCTGGTTTTAACGGCACAGGAAGTTGTACAGGTGTTCCGACAACTGTTGTAAATGGCGTTGATCCGTCAATCGTAACGCTATACACAACAAATAATCCGGCCATCACTCCCTACCTTGGCGACGACTCGTTTGGAGGTATACCTCTTGTAAATTGTATGACCAGTGGCAGCGGATGCGTTGAAAGTACAGATCAGGGAGGCAATTCGGCCAATCAAATTGTACAGTTTTTTCTTTTTGAGTTTCAGGCACCGGCCGTATTCAGATCGCACTTCAGCCAATATGAATGTTTTAACAATGAGAATTTCGCTTTGAGTGGTGGGGGAAATTGCTGTTTGAGTGAACCCAATACCCCTCCAAATCCAATTTACACGCCCGGGGCCACGTACAATCTAATTGAAGAAACGACTTTTTTGCTTTGTGATGGACCAGTATCTGTAAACATCCTGTACCAAGTGCTTTTTCAGCCACCCATTTATCCTGGATATGTATGGAGCAACGGTGCAACCGGCCCAGATGTGACATTTAATACGCCAGGTGTTTACACTGTCAGCACCAACGATTATTGTCATTATGGAAGCAATGCCACTCTGTTTGATGAGATCACAGTGCTCGAATGTACCAACGAAATTGTCGTATTGCCAGAAGTCGTGCCCGCATGTCCTGGCGGCAGTGGACAGATTATTTTGGACATTACAGGCGGCACGCCCCCTTACAGCTTTGATTGGGTCCCGAATATTGGGATCATGTCTGGAAATACCTACTTCTTTGTGATCAACGAGGATACAGACCTTTTCCTGACCGTCACAGATGCAGCTGGTATCTCAACGACACTGAGTGCAGCGGCTACCGTCCTAAACGAACTTTCGGATGTGAACCTGGGACCGGATCAGGATTTGTGCGACAATCCAAACATTGTCCTCAATGCTACAACTCCTGGCGCACTTTCCTACGACTGGTCGACAGGACAAACTACCCCATCAATTACGATATCTGCGCCCGGGACATACAGCGTGGTTGTGACAGGCACTTGCAATGAGGTTCAGGATGCGGTGGTTATTTCGCCATGTTTTGTTCCGCTTGAAGTGAGTCTTGGAGAATCCCAAATTGTTTGCGCAGGAGAAACGGCCTTGATTCAAGCCTTTGCAACAGGAGGGCAACCTCCTTACAATTATTCATGGATTCCGACATTGTCTAACAATCCCGGTCCATTCAGTGTCACTATAAATGAAACAACAAACTATACTGTAATTGTGCAGGATACAGATGGGAATTCGGCGACGACTCAGCTCCTGGTAGTTGTTCCTACAAGTGATGTAGTAGTTGAATTAGGACCAGATACAATAATTTGCATAGGCGATGTGATTTCGCTTGATGCATTTCACCCCGACGCCATAAGCTATTCCTGGAATAATGGAAGCACGAGCGAGGGTATACAAGTGACTTCTTCCGGCAGCTATTCCGTCACTGTGGCTGGTGCCTGTTCTTTTGCCAGTGATACTATCGCAGTCACTACTTTGTCACAGACACTGCCCACTTTCCCACGCAGTGTTCGTTACTGTGAGGGTAAGCCCACAACTATTGGACCGCTCGTGAATGATGGGTTTCAGGTGTTCTGGTCATCCGGTCAAACAGAATCGCCCCTTGAAATTTTACTTCCTGGGTTGTATACTGCGACTATCATTTCTCCATGCGGAAGCAGCAGTATTTCAGTGAATGCCGTTGAAGTTGATTGCAGTTGTGACGTGTTTATGCCAAACGCATTTACACCCGGCGTAGATGGTTTTAACGACTTATTCAAGCCTGTAATCAACTGTGATGTGGAAGAATACGAAATGGAAATTTTCAACCGGCTGGGAGAATTGATCTTTGAAACCAACGATCCCGAATTGGGATGGAACGGGGCATCTAACGAATCATCATCCTACTTCGGAGGAATACAAGTGTATGCATGGCGACTGACGGTAAGGCAAAATGATGAATTTTTTGTCACCTCTCCTTTCCAACTTCAAGGGCACGTGACACTTATCCGTTGACCAATCTGAGTCAATTATGGAGCTTTACAAAGTTTATTTTGCCGGGCGAAGGTGCGGTCCTGTGGGCATGGTTTTGATTCGTAAGCGGGTATAAGAGTTTCCGGACATTTTTCCGTTTTATCCTGGAGAAGAATCGTTCCAATTTCAAAAAACTACATTTCAGATATTGTCTGTCTTCTCAGGTTTACAGTGAACTTTTAAGTAATGTATTATATTTAAGCGAATTGTAAATTTGTTGTTGCCAAAATGTTGCCTTTTAAAATCCCGATGTTGCCTTTTTATAGCCCGCCGGTTGAAGTTCAGGTAACATGCCAATCCGTATTTCGCCCCAGAAATCAGACGGACCAATTATGAAGACAATTTACCTTATTTTGACCATGACGTTGGGAGCGCTCTTCTCCCATGTGCAGGCCCAGCAATCGCTTATCACGGGCACACTTACCGACTCCATCTCCAATACGCGGCTGCCGGGCGCCACCGTGTATATTGACGGAAGTACACAAGCTACATTTACCAACCTTACCGGAGAATATGCACTGCGCACCAAACGCACCGGGGAAGCAATACTTGTGATTTCGTACATCGGATATGAAACCATCCGTGTGCCGATCACCTTAACGGCTGATGGCAACCAAAACATCAACCGCTCTATGAAACCCGCTCCCGGCGAGCTTTCTGAAATTGTCGTTTCCGGAAATCTTCAGGGCGATGCAAAAGCACTCAACCAACAGAAAGCTGCTTCAAACATCATCAATGTGGTGGCTGCTGATCAAATCGGACGATTTCCCGATCCGAATGCAGCCGAAGCGTTGCAGCGCGTGCAAGGCGTGAACATCGAACGCGACCAAGGCGAAGGCCGATATGTCTTGATCCGCGGACTCGCTCCACAATTCACCAATATCAGCATCAACGGGGAGCAGATTCCAAGTCCCGAAGCCGATGTGCGTTTTGTGGCCCTGGATGCCATTCCATCAGATCAGCTCGCTTCGATGGAAATTTCCAAAACACTCACACCCGATCTCGACGGTGATGCCATTGGCGGATCTGTAAACCTGATCACCAGAACAGCGACTTCTGCAGACCCGACGATTCGCGCAAGCGGCGTATTCGGGTACAATAACCTGATGCAGCAGCCCAACGGACAGGGGAGTTTCCAATACGGTCAGCGTTTTTTGAACAACAAACTTGGCGTGATGGCCAATTCGAGTTATTATGTAAACAACCTCGGGTCGAATGGCTGGGAGCGCGATACCGACGGTGACCTCTTATCGCCTGAAAGTCATGTACTCGAATTGCGCGACTACGAACTCACACGCACCCGAACCGGCTTGAGCAGTACCATCGACTACCGCTTCAACGACCGAAATGAAATATATGGACGGGTGATGTACAACCGTTTTACCGACAGGGAATGGAGACGCAGATTCGTATTCGTGCCTGAAGATGATGAAGTGGAAAAACTCACCAAAGACCGTTATGAAGAGCAATCTATCACGAGTATCAACGTGGGTGGACGCCACAATTTTACCGGATTTCGAATAGACTATGAAGGATCATATGCCCATGCCGAGCAGGACACGCCTTTCGATCAGGAAGTGGGCTTCATTGCCAGTGGTCTGCCGAGCGCTGTTGACTACAGTCCAGGAAATTATCCCAGGCTTTCAGCCCCCGGATATCTCAACAACAGCTCATATGAATTAGATGAGTATGCCAATGGATTTACCTTGGCTACGGACGAAAATCTAACTGCGAAAGTGAATGTGGCAGTGCCATACAATACGGGTAGTTCATCCGGTATTCTGAAGTTTGGTGGAAAGGTTCGTTTTAAAACGAAAACTTTTACGATCAACGAAAGCGTTTATGAAGCCATTTCAGGTGTGCCCAATGCAGATGCTTTTGCGGGCGGTCTGCTGGACGAAAATTATCTCGACGGGAATTTTGAATTGAGTGCATTTCCTGACATCAGCAGATTTGCTGAATATTTCAACGCCAACCCGGAGCGGTTTGAACTCCAGATTGAAGATAAAATAGTAGATGAAGCGCTCGAAGCTTATGAAGCAGAAGAAGATGTAATGGCTGGATACGTGATGACTACCCATAATTTCAATAAGTGGACTGTCGTTGCGGGCGTGCGGTATGAGTACACCAAAGTAAACTATCGCTCGCGGGAAGTTATATTCGGGGCCGACGACGAATTTGAAGGAATCAACGATGTGATCGGTGAGTCTGATTACGGATATATTCTTCCCCAACTCAATTTTCGCTACGATTTTACCGAAAACACCATCGTACGCGGAGCAGCCACTTACAGTTATTCACGGCCAAATTTTGTAGACATCATTCCGGCTCAGGAAGCCAACCTGCGCGATCGTGAAGCTTCAATCGGAAATCCAGATTTGACACCTGTAAGTGCACTGAATCTCGACCTTTTTGCAGAGCATTATATGAAAAACCTCGGTATTATATCCGGGGGAGTTTATGCCAAACAACTGGATGACTTTATCTACACGCGTCGCTTTCAGGGCCCATATCCCCTGCTCAGCCCCACGCCCCGTGCTACAGACGTCAACTACACCCAATCACAAAATGGCGGCCGCGCCAATCTTTACGGTTTGGAATTCGGTTTGCAGCGTCAGCTCGATTTCCTTCCGGGAAAATTAAAAGGACTTGGGGTTTATGCAAACTATACCTACACCAGTTCCGACGCAGAATTCCAGCGCACGGACGAAACCGCATTGGAGTCCATCAAATTGCCGGGACAGGCCACCCACGTGGGTAATTTTTCTCTGGCATACAATTCTGACAAGTTTACCCTGCGCGCTGCGATGAATCTGAACGGAAGTTACCTCACTGAAATTGGGGCTACGGCCAATGACGATATTTTCGTGAACAGCCGCCTGCAGTTCGACCTCACAGGTGGATACAAAATCAGCAAAAACTGGCGGGTATTTGCAGAATTTCTCAATCTGACCAACCAGCCTTTTGAGCTTTACAGCGGGACGGATGAAAATCTGATTCAGCGTGAGTTTTACAGCTGGTGGTCGCGGATCGGGGTGAAATATGATCTCAATTGAGACAGTCCACTCATTTTACAATTCAAAAAATATTTCAAATGAAAACATTAAAAACAACATTCACGCTGATTGCTGTTCTGGCCGTTTTGGTATCCTGTGACCGCAAAGAAGATGACGTAATCGATCCGCGCCTGCCGGAAGATTTCCCCATTGTAATCATCCTTTCGGATGAGCTTGATGGCGATTATGAAGACAATGACGAAGTGGGCATTGGATTAGAAATTCTCCCCGTTTGGGATCCGGTATCGCGCAGCATCGACGGAATCATTCCAACTCCGGGCAGCGATCTCCGCGTGCACTTCGAAGTTTTTGATCCCCAGGATTTCTCCAGTTTGGGAGATTACATCACCGGTGGTTTTGCGGTGTACGAAATAGATGATTGCACCGACAGTTCAGATGAAGATATCGACCTTGATTTTACCTTCGATTCATCCACAGGTGCAGGTTCGTTTATCTGGCCTGCAGGTGTAGCCGAACTGGAAGTGGTGCTTGAAGTAAACGATGCGCTTTTTGACGATGACGCTGTCAATTCCGATCTGCGGGGTTTTTCCTTTCGACTTACGTCCATTGAAGGACCGGGAACCGGAAGCGACATCAAACTAAATTCAGATATCGAGTTTCAATATGTGGTGCTTGATGAAGAAGTCCTTTTTGGAGAATGGGAACTCGATCAGAATGATACCGAGCAATTCGCCCGTTTCATCGCATTGTTCGGATCTCTCAATGAAGATTTGCAGGATATTTCAGCAGAAGACATCGATGCCATTGAAGTGAATTTTGATTATGAAAAAATGGAAATCAAGGTGATTTTGGTGGAAACCGAAGAAGATGAATGTGAGCCAGGAGAATTGGTGAATCTGGAAATAGAGATAGAAGCAGAATACAGCATTGATTTCGAAGACCTGTTTGGAACAGATTCTGGGGAACTCGAATTCGAAGGTGAAGCCGAAATGAATGACGTACCTCTGGAATTCGTGTTGGAAGGATCTTATCTAATCAACGCCGATGGAACTCTTACAATTACCCTTTCTGGTGAGCTTGATGGAGATGAAATCGAAGAACAAACCATTACTTTAACCCGATGAGAAGTATTATTACAATGATTGGATGCCTGGGCATCCTCGCATCCTGTCAAACGCCGGCAGATTCCAATTTAGCAACAGCAAATACCACTACCGATACGCTCTCCACACCGGAGGTGATCCAACCCCGCGTGGTAAGCCAGCCGGTAATCCACGACACCGACGACCCCGCCATCTGGATCAATCCCAACGACGAAATGCAAAGCCTGATCATCGGCACCGACAAGGATATTGATGGTGCACTTTTCGTCTGGAACCTCGATGGAGAGATCGTCGACACCACTGCCATGTTGCAAAGACCAAACAATGTGGATGTGGGTTACGGATTGATGATCAATGGTGTAAAAACCGACATCGCAGTAACCGGCGAGCGATTCACCCACAACCTGCGTGTGTTTTCCCTTCCGGAAATGAAGCCCATCGACGGGGGTGGCATCCCTGTGTTTGAAGGCGAAACCGGCGAAGAATTCCGCGACCTGATGGGAATAGCGGTTTGGCAGAATCCCAATGGCGACGTGCACGTGATCATGGGCCGCAAAACGGGTCCGACAGATGGAACCTATCTCTGGCAGTACAAACTCTCCGGCAAAAAAGACGGAACAGTGGGAGCGGAGCTGGTGCGCAAGTTTGGCCAATTCTCCGGTACCAAAGAGATCGAAGGCATCACGGTCGACAATGCCTTCGGTTATATTTATTACAATGATGAGCAGGAAGGCATGCGCAAGTACCACGCCGATCCGGAAAAAGGCAATGAGGAACTCGCTTTTTTCGCTAAGGAAGGCTATCTCGACGACAATGAAGGCGTAACTATTTATGAATTGACCGATACCACCGGTTACATCATCGTAAGCGATCAGGCCCGCAATGCCTTTCGCATATATGCAAGGGAAGGCTCAGGTGGCAACCCGCACAACCATCCGGAAATTGGCGTTTTTTACACCGCGACCAACAATTGTGATGGTGTGCAAATTGTTACCAATAGTTTTGGCGGAAAATATCCCGGCGGCTTGATGGTAGCCATGAGCGACAACAAAACTTTTCAGTTTTACAGCTGGGATGATCTGGCAAAAGGCCAGTTTGAGAGTGTAAAATAAATTTGAGTTATTTTAA
>JBBSDD010000105.1:0-7781 GCA_038249755.1 Flavobacteriales bacterium
ATCCACACTAACCAGTGAAAAGGCATCCAATTGATTGGATGAGATTGTGATGGAAATTCGGTATCGATAATAACATCTTCAAACCCACCATTGGGGATGTTTTGAGCAGATAATATGGAAGGAAAAAATAGAATGATCAAGTAAATTATTCCCTTCTGTGCGATAATACTTTTCATAGAGATAAAAATTTAAAGTAGGCGAACCGGAACTGATCCGGCTTGCCTACTTGGTTAGTTTATTCAATGATCAACCCGTGCTGGATAACTATCTGTCTATCTACCATCAATGTGAGCCCATAAACAGAGGATTCCAAAAGGCCAAAACCACTGCAATAAAGTATATCCATTATTGAAGAAAGGCAACATGTTCAAAAATTTCACTACTGACTTCGCTGCGATTATTGCTCCTTGTGTTGTATCGTAGTTTCATTATAAATCCGATGTTAAGTGGTTTACAACTTTGGATTCTTCAAATCTCTTGATTATTAAAATAAAGCTTGTAACCCTTTTCGGGTATTTTTAAAAAACATTCATACTTCTTTGGATACTGAAAATTTTACGCGAGCGTAGAAATATTGCGCACTTAATTTGGAAATGATGATCCAATCGTATGAAACAGAAAAAATCAAAGACAGATCGCCCCATACCTCGCCCCGATTTTGATTCCATCCAAAAAAAATAAATACCAACCCGCGATACCTGCGCGAAGGCCAGGGCTATCAAGCGGTCAGCGAATAATTGGTTTTAACCTCATACCAAAGTTGGCTCTGTCCGGACTACCAGGAACTCACCCTTTTTCAGGTATACGAAACCTGAGTCTATAATAAAGTAGCATCGAAGAAATTCGTTTTCTCGCTTGTTATTTTGAATTAGACGCAAGGAATATTTCAATACCCCTGACTGATTAAGACGGGTAAACGACACTTTGAGAAAAAGTTTTAAAATGGAAATATTTGAATCTTTTTACCGATAAGGAAGTCGACTACTTTCTATTGATCAAAAAATAACCATCAAAGACATTCCCGCTCCTCCTAAGTCTTCTGCTTCTTCTTCTTCGCCGCCGGAAACAAGACATTGTTCAGAATCAACCTATACCCCGGGCTATTCGGGTGGAGGTTCAGGTCGGTGGGCGGATCGCCTACGCGGTGCTGATAATCTTCCGGGTCGTGGCCGCCGTAAAACGTCCATTGACCCTGACCAAAGTTTCCGTGGATGTACTTGACGGTTCCTTCGGCTTTGCTTTCGCCCATGGTGATCACTTCGCTTTTCACAAAGGGTTTTTTGAATGACGTGGTCTGACCCATAAAACCTTTGATCACCTTCCGGTGATTTTGCGTAAGCATGGTGGGCACCACGTCCCACTTGGCGGAAAAATCAAACAAGGTGAAAAAATCCTGTGTCTGCGGCACACGACCGTGGATATCGGTGCCATCGATAGACGAAAACTCGTACACAAGTGGGTCTCTTTCAAGCGTGAAATTGGTAAAAGCGAAAGTTTCATCAAAGTCGAGTTTCGACTGGGCTGCCGGGTCGGCGGGGTCGCCGTCGTACATGCTTTCGGCGATGTCGGTGTGTTGCGCCGCCAAAGCAATATCATAGGAGTCGGTACCGGAGCACATGGTAAACAGAAAACCACCACCGGCGGTGTATTCTTTGATCCTTTGAGCCACCGCGAGCTTGAGTTCAGAAACCTTTTTAAAACCCAGACTTAGCGCTTCGGCTTCCGCGTCTTTCACCTGTTGCTGATACCATGCGGCATTTTTGTAACTGCGGTAAAATTTTCCGTACTGACCCGTAAAATCTTCGTGGTGCAAGTGGAGCCAATCGTATTTTGGCAGTTCCATTCCGATGATCTCTGCATCGTAAATAATATCGTATGGTATTTCTGCATAAGTCATTACGAGGGTCACGGCATCATCCCACGGCATTTTTGATTTGGGCGAATATACCGCCACTTTCGGGGCTTTTTCGAGTTTGACTGTTTCCATGTTGGATTCGGGATCGGCGATCTCGCGCAGGATGGAGGCCGCCTGTACATCGGCGATGAGCTGATAGGTCACCCCGCGGATGATGCACTCTTCTTCAATGGTCTTGTACTGATCGATGAGGAAACTGCCACCCTTGTAATTGAGCAACCACTGCACCTCAATCTCATTGTTGAGCACCCAATACGCGATGCCATATGCCTTGAGATGGTTTTTTTGTGATTCATCCATGGGGATGAAAATGCGTGCGGCATTTGCCGAAAAGGCAGATATACACAGGACGAAAAATACAAACACCGCCGGACGAAACCCTCTAGAAAGGCGCGTCCTCATTCTCTTTGCTGAAAAAATCTGAATCATCTTTGTCATTCATTCTCGACTGCATGGTGATGGTTTTGAACCGATCAAAGTCCGGATTTTCCGCTTGATCCATGGTGTCGCCATACCCCTTGTCCAGATTCTCAAATTTCACGAAATCTTTTACAAATTTCAAGGAAACTGTTTCAAGCGCCCCATTCCGGTGTTTGGCGATAATCACCTGACCGATATTGGCATTGGAATTCCCGTTTTCATCTTCCATAATGTCGTAATACTCGGGGCGGTAGAGGAAGGATACAATGTCGGCATCCTGCTCAATGGCGCCCGATTCACGCAGATCGGAAAGCATCGGACGTTTGTCGCCACCGCGGGTTTCCACGGCGCGGCTGAGCTGAGACAAGGCGATAATGGGTATGTTCAATTCTTTTGCAATCGTTTTGATAGAACGCGATATCATACTGATTTCTTGTTCACGGTTGCCACCTTTATCGCTGGCGGCGGTCATCAATTGCAAATAATCGATGATGATGATGGCGATGTTGTGCTTCGATTTCATCCTACGGGCCTTGGCGCGCAGTTCAAAAATCGAGAGTGAGGGGGTGTCATCAATGTAAATCGGCGCCTTGCTGAGTTTTTTCAGTCGGGTGTGCAGTTGGGTGAATTCGTGGTCTTCCAGATTTCCCTTCCTTATTTTTTCTCCGCGTATCCCGGTTTCTCCGGAAATGAGGCGGTTGACCAACTGCACCGAAGCCATCTCGAGCGAAAAAATCGCAACAGGAATGTTAAAATCCACGGCAATGTTGCGCGCCATGGAAAGCACAAAAGCCGTTTTTCCCATACCCGGCCTTGCGGCAATCACGACCATGTCGGAATTTTGCCAGCCCGCCGTAACCCTGTCCAGCGCCGTAAAACCCGAAGGAACGCCGCTTACACCGTCGACGTTTTTCTTCGCTTTTTCAATGTTTTCAATGGCGATTTTCAGGATGTCGCTCATCTCGGAATAATCTTTCCGGATGTTGCCCTGGGCCACGGTAAACAAATCTTGCTCAGCCCTGTCGAGCAATTCAAATACGTCGGTGCTTTCTTCATACGCCTCGCGGATCGTATCGGAAGAGATTCGGATGAGTTCCCTCAAAATGTGCTTTTGGGCGATAATTCGTGCGTGAAACTGAATATTTGCCGAACTTGCCACACGATTGGTCAGAAAGCTGATGTAATACGCACCGCCTACCAGATCGAGTTGGCCCCGTTTGCGCAGTTCTGCTGTGACAGTCAGAATATCAACGGGTTCAGACTTTTGAAAAAGGTGCTGAATGGCGTCAAAAATCTTTTGGTGGGCGTCGCGGTAAAATGATTCCGGTTTGAGAATGTCGATGACATCGTTCAATGCATTTCGCTCAAGCATGAGTGCACCCAGCACAGCCTCTTCCAAATCATTGGCCTGTGGGGGGATTTTGCCAAGTTCATTGTTTTGATAAGGTGTGTTGGTGCGTGTAGCCCGTCGACCTTCGGGCTTTTTTGGCGAAATTTCATTCATGGATCAAAGATACAACAGTGAATCGGGCATGACAGAAATACCTTCTAAAGGGATATGAAAAGTTTTCAATGGTGGTTTTTAACACGTGTGCATAGCTTCCCAAAAGGGCTGTATATCTTGTTGTTAACTGTCGTATTTCTCGGCTGTAAAGAAGATGAAGACGAAGAATCTCCCAAAGTGTTTATGGAAATGCCCATCGAAAATCAATTGGTGATGTCTGTCGATACTTTTGAGGTGCGCGCCCGGATTTCTGACAACAACCAGGTGAGTTATGTCGAAATTGATTTGCTCGATCAAAACTTTGCCACGGTTATTTCAAAGCAGCGATTTCCCGTTTCCGGAAGTGATTTTACTTTTTCCACCGATTTTATGCTCGATGCCCCATTTATCGATCCCGGACCATACTATCTCAACGTGCGCGCTTTTGATGGCCGAAATATTGGTTCCGGCTTCCGCCAAATAAGCGTTGCTGTCGCGCCCCGCAACCTCGACCAAATGATCCTGATCACGGGCTCCAACTTCAGCGCGCGCGTCCTCACGCGCAGCGACAATCTTCCATGGCAGGAAAGGTTTCAGCTCCAGATCGATTATGCCGGTGCGGCGCTCAACTTCCGTCAAAATCTCCTGTGCATGGCAGGAGGCACCATTGGAGATGCCGTGTTTTACGAAACTGGCGATTTCGAAATTCAAAGTACAATCCCCGGATTGGGCGCTCCTTCATTTCCCTATTTCGCCGGCGTGGAATACGATTCCGAAACACAGGAGTTTTTGCTGCTGCAAAATGAACCCCGCTTGCGAACTTTTGACAAAAACGGATTTGGAATTACGGGATTTCCGCTCCAGGAAAATCACTGGCCATACAACGTTTTTGATGTCGCGAATCATTATTTTGTTGTTGAAAAGCCCATCACCAATCCGAATTACATTTTATCGAAATATGCACGGCCGGGACTGCTTTTATCCGCCCTGACCACAGACGGACCCGTGCTTGGCGTTTTTGAAAAATCAGACAATGAACTTTTCGTTTGGGTGGCTGCAAACAATCAGGTGCAGCTTAAAATACTCAATCTCAACAGCAACCTGCTCTCAAGTCCATACGAACGCAATGGCGAAATTCTATATGATGTCGTTCAGGTCGCGCCAAATACGTTTGTCTTTTCCACATCTCAGGGACTTTACCGGTACAGCTATTCCAATGGCGGCACCCTGGTTTTGGATGCTGGCTTTACAGCCGAAAAGCTCTTTTTCGAAAGTCTTTCTGAAACCATTTACGGTATTTCCGGACAGCAATTGCACCGGATCACAACCATAGGAGAATTAATCAGTACCGAAGATTTTGCGCAGCCGGTGAAATGGATCGGTTTTGATTACAACCGTTAAGCCACTTCGCCCATATCGGCGAATTTTTTGATCCGTGCGGTTACGCGTTTCGAAGGATCCATTTTTTCGAGTTTTTCCAGATTTTTCAGGATGGCCTGTTTCACATTTTCAAAAGCCACTTCCTTTTCGTTGTGCGCACCGCCGAGGGGTTCTTTGATCACGCCGTCAATGAGTTTGTTTTTCAACATATCAGTCGACGTGAGTTTAAGCGCTTCCGCAGCCTGCACTTTGTGATCCCAGTTTCTCCAGAGTATCGTCGAGCAATTCTCCGGCGAAATGACAGAATACCAGGCGTGTTCGAGCATCAAAACTTTATCTCCCACCGCGATGCCAAGCGCGCCACCCGAGGCGCCCTCTCCAATAACGATGCAGATTACCGGCACCCGTAGTTTGGCCATTTCAAAGAGGTTTCGCGCGATGGCTTCACCCTGTCCGCGCTCTTCTGCCTCCAATCCCGGAAATGCGCCCGGGGTGTCAATCAATGTCACCACAGGTTTCCCAAATTTCTCAGCCATTTTCATCAGGCGCAATGCCTTGCGGTATCCCTCCGGATTGGGCATTCCAAAATTTCGATATTGCCGCATTTTGGTATTGATCCCTTTTTGCTGTCCGATAAACATCACCTGTTTTCCATCGATGTTGCCAAATCCGCCCACCATGGCCTTGTCGTCTTTTACCGTGCGGTCGCCGTGGAGCTCGGTAAAAGATCCTTTGGTCAGATAGTCGATGTAGGCGAGCACGTAAGGCCGTTCGGGATGTCTTGACACCTGCACGCGCTGCCAGGGGGTGAGGTTTGCGTATATTTTGGTGCGGGTTTGAACGATTTTTTTCTCAATATCCCGGATGGATTTGGTCATGTCGACATCGCCTTGAAGTGCGATCTCTTTTGTCTTGTCAAGCTGCTCAATGAGCGCGCCAATCGGCTCTTCAAAATCCAGTAGTATCGGCATAAATCTGATTGAAATTAAGTGGCGAAAGGTAAGATTTATTTGAGAAATGGGTATTGAATCATTTTTGATGTTTGGTGATCGGTCCATCCCATCTGGTTGTAAATCCACAAACAATCAGCCATACATGCGAAAGAATCCAATGTTGATTCACGTCCGATACCTGTCAATGGAGATTGAATCCCGGGCATTTTTTTCCCTGATTTTTCCTGCATCTTTGTCGCATGTTGGTGTTTCCAAATGCGAAAATAAACCTGGGTCTCGAAGTCATTTCGAAACGGAACGATGGTTTCCACAATATCTCAAGCGTTTTTTATCCCGTCGGACTTTGCGATGCCCTGGAAATCGTTGAGGGCAAAGATTCCGACTCTTTTGTTTTTTCGGGTTTGGAAATTCCCGGCGATCCGGGCGATAACCTTTGTGCGAAAGCACTCGCCCTGCTGCGTGAGAAAAAGTCTGTTCCACCCCTACAGGTTTATTTGCACAAAGCCATCCCCATGGGCGCCGGATTGGGTGGAGGCTCCTCTGACGCGTCCTTTTTTATCGCCACTGTAAATAAGATGTTTGCGTTGGGATTTTCTCCAGCCGACCTGCATGAGTTCGCAGCATGCCTGGGCAGTGATTGTCCTTTTTTTCTCACCCATGAGCCCGCTTTCGCGGAAAGCCGGGGAGAAAAGCTGACACCGGTCAGGGATGTGCTCCAAGGCTGGCATCTGCTGCTCGTCAATCCAGGTTTACATATTTCTACCCCGGAGGCTTACCGCCATGTGCGCGTGGGGCCTTCCGGCAAAAATATCCGGGACGTAGTTGAAGGTCTGCCCGTCGGTGAATGGAAAAGAAATTTGTTCAATTACTTTGAAGAATACGCCATTCAAAAATATCCGGAAATAGGTGTTTTGAAAAATGCGCTTTACGACGCCGGGGCCGCCTATGCATCGATGACAGGAAGCGGAAGTACCGTGTATGCCCTTTTTGCGGAAGCGCCGCCGGAAAGTATCATGGAAAATTTTGGGAGGTATTTCGTTTATCGGCAGAGATTGTGATTGGTAAAGAACACAGTACAAAGTATTAAGTACAAAGTACAAAGTATCAACACCGATATATGAAGTACAAAGTACACTTTCAAACTTAATACCTTGTACTTAATACCTTGTACTTGATACCTTGTATTTAATACCTCGTACTTAATACTTCGTACAAATCCCCACCTATTTCTGCGCTTTCCGATACAGATAAACGCTGATGAAAAAGTAAGCGATATTCGGTATCCACACGGCAATCAACGGATTCAACCCCGCATTGGTGGCTGCCACGGTCGTGATTTTCATCGCGAAAATATAAGACACAGCGATCAAAACCCCAATGGCGAGATGGGCCCCGATGCCGCCGCGGGCTTTGCGGCTGGCGAGTGATACGCCGATGATTGTCAGAATGTACGCGGCAAAGGGATAGGACGTGCGCTGGTGTTTTTCAATTTCGTAATGCACCGTTTTGTCCGATCCTTTGCGTTTTTCGGATTCAATGAATTCTGTTAACTCCTGATAGCCCATCGTGGAAGCGATGTTCAGTCGCTGGCCAAAATCATTTGGGCGCAGGTTGAGCACGGTGTCGAGCA
>JBBSDD010000106.1:0-7736 GCA_038249755.1 Flavobacteriales bacterium
AGCGCGCCATAACTGGACAGTCTGCCTATTGGAATTTTGAGCAGCGCTTCCCAGACTTTGAGTTGAAAAGGTGTGCCCTTGAGATGGAGTTGTATGGTGTCGGTTTCTTTTCCCGTATGAGCTCCGTAGTTGCCCGAAAAAACGCAAAGCGCCTGGTCATGGATCGCAGCAATTCCCTTTTCAATCCGGGCGTTTGGAAATTGTGCCTGCAAATTTGACATCGCTTGTATTTCACTTTCGGTGAAAGCCATAAAACATATTCCACGCGCGGTGGACGCGATACCCATTTTCCCGAAAGGGCCGTCCGAACAGGAAAATGTGATATGCAGATCGGCGCCGCCGTTTTTGTATTCGCCGGGTGTCATGCCTTCAATGTTTACAAACAGGTCGTGAAGCCGACCTGTGCCGGAAAGGCCTGTTTCGTGGGCTACATCGAATAGCGTGACCTGCGGAGCGCGCAACATGGATTTGGCGTGTTCGACACTGATGTACCGCAGAAATTTTTTGGGACTCACCCCGGCCCAATCGCTGAAAAATCGCTGGAAATGATAAGGACTCAGATGCACATGAGCCGCTACCTCATCAAGACTTGGCTGTGCGCGAAAATTCCGGCCGATGTAGTCGATGGCTTGAGCAATGCGCTCGAAATTCTGCGGTTCGGTGGGCTTCATGAAAACAAATGTAGCGAAGGCGGGGATATGGAAAAATCCGAAACTTGCGCTTTTCAGGATGTGATATGCGCAACCATTTCATCCATCCCCACCACTTTCACATCTTCCCTCAATGCGTAACCTTCTCCGGTTATTGGAGCGACGACATAAGTCATGTCGGGCTTTACCAAATCAATGGCCCGCCAAAATCCTTTCGTGAATTTAGGTGCGGTAGAAGCTTTGCACTCAATCGCGATGCGCTTTGTGCCCTTTTCTAAAATCAGATCGAGCTCGTCGCCGGTCGCGGTGCGAAAGAAGAAAGGCTTCCAGCCACTTGCGTGTGCCAGGATGTTTTCGATCACCATGCCCTCCCACGATGGCCCGAAGACAGGATGGCCGAGCAGGTCGTTAAAACTGGCGATGGATAAGAGTTGGTGCAACAATCCGCTGTCGCGCAAATAAACTTTTGGCGCTTTTACCAGACGTTTTTTCACGTTCACTTCGAAAGGCTCCAAGGTGCGCAAGATGAAAGTTTGCTCGAGCAAGTCAATATACTTGCGGATGGTGGGGTGGCTTACCGCCATGGAATCGGCCAATTTGCTCAGGTTGATAAGTTGCCCCTGGCTGTGTGCGCACATGGTGAGGAACCTGCGCAACTGCAATGCGGGAATTTGAAATCCCAACTGCGGGATATCCCGCTCAATGAAGGTCCCTATGAATTGCTCACGCCATATCCCGCTTTCCGCATCATTGCGTGCGAGATAACTGTCGGGAAAACCTCCACGAAGCCAAAAGGTGTTCAGATCAAACCCGGCTTCAGCCTTTAGTTCACTGGCCGTAAAAGGCGTGAGTTGGATAAACCCAATCCTCCCGGCAAGGGATTCGGAAGATCGCTGCACCAAGTCGCGCGAAGCAGATCCGAGCAATATGAACCGGCCATTGCGGCGGTCTTTGTCGATGACGCTTCGCAAAATAGAAAAGAGCTCAGGCATGAGCTGAATTTCATCCAGACAAATGATACGGTCTACATTGTTCTCGAAAAAGAGACCCGGCTGAGCGACTTTGGCCACATCATCGGGATTCTGGAGATCCAAATATACCGCGTCATCCCACCCCTTGCTCATTTCCTTAACCAAAGTGGACTTGCCACATTGACGTGGACCAAGGATGGCAATGGCCGGGAAGATTTCCAGGTAATGGGCCACCTTGTTCCTCACTTCTCTGGAGATATAATTTCTGGACATGTGATTGTTTGACAACCACAAATATATACAAAAAACCATGCAAATTGAAAGTCAATCTTTCAATTTACACGGTTTTTGTCATAAATTTATGAATACTAGACAGTTAAATAAGATTGATTTCCTTGTTTTGTGCCAATAGCCCATGTATTCCCTTCCTAGTCCAAAAACATACCGCGAAAATCATTGTCGTCTTTTTGAACGAGTTCCTGTAGTCTACGGCATCCCGAGTCCACCGCTTTTTTTATAGGCGGCTATGGCATCGGGCACTTAAACTTGCGTCATGAATTAATTTGCAGGAAACTGCGGAGTGGCTTCCGAAAGAATGATCACAGAATCGTGAATTTTGATCCCGGCGTGCACCGGGCCCACGCCGGGTCGATTAAATCGGCTGAGTTCCTTCGCCCCGAAAAGATCGCTGAGCAATTTCACCCAGTGCCCGGCATCGGAGATCATAAAGTAGGGGAGACGGAATTGTAGTTTTCGGGTTTGTAGTTTGTTTCCATTTTAATATACTCTAAGTGTTTCGTTGCAAGCCAATTAAATTTTTCTTTAATCTGAATACAGGATGTTTTCTCTTCTTGGTTTGTACCCAAGGTTTTCTTCAAATTTACCTGAGCTTTTTCCTTTAAAAAAATTTAATGCTTCAATATGCACAGCAAAGTCGTCTATAACCATATTCCGCATATTCTTATTCCAAACATACACTTTTAGCACAGACCGGGCAGGAATTTCGTTCACATTAATTTCAGCAGACAGCGGAACCTCCCACCAATGACCAAAGGCCCGGCGTAAAAAATCTACGGACAACGCATCGTAATATACCATCTTTTCCCCGCTTTTTACCTCGACAACGAGGTAAGCATCTGTATCAGTTGTTGCATTGACCTGAAGCGTGGTTTCAATGCGGAGCAAATCCTTTTCCGAAAAAGACAAGGAATCCAAATCACACTGAAAAGTGGCAGAAAATTCATGAACTTTAGCCGCATGCGTTCCGCCAAAAGCCACAGAATCGGTTCTCATTTCTAGGGCGTAATTCCATCTGGAAGTTTTGGGAATTTCAAAATTCAAAATATCAGTAATTAAATTCTCGCCTTTTCCAGATAAATTGAGAGAATCATGGAGAAAAATCAATTTTACTCCATTTATTCCATTATTCTCATCTGCAAATGTTTCAGAAAATTGCAGAAAATTGGATTGCACGTATCGAGGCAGTCTGGATCCGGTGATCCCAGAGAGGGTGAGATAAGACTTGTTGTAATAAACCACTTTTTTGCGTTCATCCAATGTATCAGGATCAAACCAGCCAAATTCCAGGAGTTTATAATTCCTATTTTCATTGAAACCACTATAATACGCCCCTACTTGTGTAGAAATCGGATCGCTTATAATATACCACGACGGGTTTTTCTCTACAACTTCTCTGATAAAAAAAGCTCTCGCATTTTTGTATCCCATATCCGGAGCATACGAAATCATCTCTGCGGGTATGCGCATAAGTATCCCCAGCAAAAGCGATATAAAAATGACTTTCCAAATGGATTTTATTCTTAAAAATCCATAAACGAAAACGAGAACAAAAAGCGGTAAATAAAGTTGGACTAAAGTTGTCCTGAAAAAGAAATAAGCCAAAACACACAGAAAACCCAAAGTGAAAGAAATCTCAGGCCAACCGATTTTATTTTTTACCAAATCGCCTATTGACATTGCTGCAGGAATGGCTACAATGGGAATCAAAAACAAAAAATGTCTCGGATCCATACACATCGGACTATACCCTGTGGGAGAAACTGTCATGAAATTTGCAGAAAGGAGCAGCAGTATCGCGCAAAAGGAAAAAAAATGAAAAGGTGTATTCATCGTCAAAATCTTGAATAAACCACTACGAAAAAGGACAGGCAAGACGAAAAGATACCCTGTCAGCATGCCCGCGGCGGCCATATTTTCAAAAAACCCATAAGCCAACCGATGTATCAAAATGCCAACCGGCTGCTGCTCATAACTACACGCATTTAAATAACTGTTCATCATAAGCGCTTCAACCCGCACAAAGGGATTTCCAGTCAAGAAATAACAACCGAATAAAAAAACGCCACCAAAAATCAGCATGTAAAAAACAGTCAAAAGCCAAAATTTCTTTCTTTTTTTGGTGATAAGATCACTCATGAAAAGAATTCCAAATAATGGAATGGCAAGAATGACTGTTTCTTTGGAAAGAAAACCGAAAAATAGAGCTAAAACCAGCAAAAATGGTCTCAGATGAGCGGAAGGGCTTTGTGAATTAAATCGCTCCTGATAAATGACCAATACGGCTGCAAGAATGGACAATGCCACATATATATCCGGCATCAATTTATCCGAATAAAATATGAACCAATTGGAAAACAAAGCCATGCCCAAACCTGAAATCAGGACTATCCATCCGTATTTCCTCAGGTGAAAACCCAACAACATGAGTATCGCGATTGTTACAAAAAGAGCCGGGAGCGACGAAGCAAAATCTGAAACATCAAAAATGTGATAAGACAGAGCTGTAAAGGCTAAAACGGTAATGCGATAGGTGAAATGATTGTCAGGATGAAAGATGCCTTGACGCAGATCATTGGCAAGGCGGGCATATTCCATGTCGTCAAATCCGTAATGCCCAATATAACCCCAATAATGATAAGCAAATAAAGCCAGGCCGAACAATGATAATATCCCCATGGTGCCGGGTCTACTTACCGCATTATTCATAATAAAAGAATGGATATAAAAAATTTGATCTGATCAGATTTTTGAATCAAACAAAGAAAACAAATCCTTCGCTGCCAGGGAAAAAAATCGCAATGACAATCTTCGGAAAGGAGAAATTGGAAATTATTATTGCTATAATTCCGACATCTCTCTAATCAAAAAGTCGCAGCCTTGGAGTTTAAGTTTCACGAAACTTGCAGTCATGTCCTCCCAACGCATCACTATCAGCACCTTATCACAATCTTCAAGGTCGACAGTCCATGATATGACTTCCGGAATCAGCCCAAACAATGAAGTAATTTTCTGCACATCTTCTTTCGTCTGGAAAGATGTACAGCAAATCAAAATCCGAATTACCTGAGTAATAGTTCGTGGTGTTTCGGTTTTTACAGATGGGATCTTCAATTTATGGAATTCCATGTCCGAATTGTTGATTTTATAACGGGAAAACTTCCTTCATACAAACCAATGAAATCAACGCTCCCAGAATGCCGGCGGTTCGATGCCCAAGGCGCGGAGATACACGTAGCCCTGGCCGCGGTGGTGTATTTCATTGTCTACAAAATATTGCAGGTGCGAATAAATCTGACCTTGATACACGCCAAATGCAGTTTCTTCTTCCTGAAATCGCTGCGTGGAAATTTGCGGCCAAAGGGCATTGATCTGTTCCGTGGTCCAATCCCAAATTTTTAAGAGTTTCGCTTTGGTGTCGGCCCCTTTGATGTCGATTTCGGGAGCAATGTTTCCAAATTCATTCCATTCGCCAGTGGCCATACCTTTCACACCGGGGTAGGCTATTTCGAGCATTTCTTTTAGCAGTTCTGCAAAAGTGCGCATCCCGCCGATGGAAAAGGAAAACATCTGGTCTTCAGGAAATTTTTCGATCACGCGTCGGGTAAGGTTTCGGTGGCCTTGCCAGTGTTCGAGCAATTGCGCAGAAGTGATGGGTTGAACCAACGTTTTGGGGGCTTTTGTTTCTTGTATCATGGTACTGTTTTTTGGTTTTCTGAGAGCCAAATTAATGAAGTGTGATGACAACCCTATGTCAACAGATATTCCGCGCATTCAAAAATTTTCATTTTTAGGAATGATTCATGACCGAGAGAATGTTTCCTGTAGGATCGCGGAATCAGGCCACGTCCGGGCCTTCGCCACCGCAGCGGCTGATGCCTTTTTCATCCTTGCGGATGGCTGCCGGTGCATTGCCTGAACTGAATCCCTTTTGCTGTAAGGCGGTCTACATTGGCTTCCAGATCGTTGACCGCGATAAAGGAAAGTGCATTCCTTTCAACGCGCGTCTTGCAAAATCAAATCTTTGCGACAGGTTCACCCTTCATGTTCTGGCTTACCGGCTTACTGATATTCAACAAAAGATGATGCGGAAAAATCAAAACTCACACGTCAACGGTGCGCGCGGAAATGGAATCACATCCCGAATATTGCTCATTCCGGTGACGAACATCACAAGTCTTTCGAAACCCAAACCAAACCCGGCATGTTTGCATGTGCCAAACTTTCTAGTTTCGAGATACCACCACACATGCTCTTCTTCGATGCCCATCTCTCTGCAACGCCGTGCGAGCACGTCAAGTCGCTCTTCACGCTGCGATCCACCTGTGATTTCACCAACGCCGGGGAAGAGCACATCCATGGCCGCAACCGTTTTCTGATCGTCGTTCAGCCGCATGTAAAATGCCTTGAAAGAAGCAGGATAATCCGTGATGATCACGGGTTTATTAAAGTGCTTTTCTACCAAATACCGCTCGTGTTCACTCTGGAGATCCGTGCCCCACTCCACCGGAAATTTGAACTTTTTCTTTTTGAAGGGGGCTGAATTTTTCAAAATCTCCACGGCATCGGTGTATGTGACCCGCTCAAAATCATTTTCGGTAACGAACTGCAACCGATCGAGCAAACCAAGCGCATGGCGCTGATCCTGCGGTTTGGACTTTTCATCGTCGGCTTCGCGTTGAGCCAGGAAAGTCAGGTCATCGGCGCAATGTTCGAGTGCATATTTCACCAGATATTGCAGAAAATCTTCCACGAGATCCATGTTATCTTTCAGGTCGGCAAATGCCACTTCAGGTTCGATCATCCAAAACTCGGCCAGGTGGCGGGTTGTATTGCTGTTTTCAGCGCGGAAAGTAGGTCCAAAAGTGTACACCTTGCGCAGGCCCATAGCCGCAAGTTCGGCTTCAAGTTGACCAGATACGGTGAGATTGGCTTCCTTGCCGAAAAAATCTTCAGATGTATCCACATTTCCTTCTTTGGTTTTGGGAATATCGTTGAGATCAAGCGTGGTAACACGAAACATCTCTCCCGCGCCTTCCGCATCCGATCCGGTAATGATGGGGCTGTGAATATTGAAAAATCCGCGTTCGTTGAAATAATGGTGGATGGCGTAACTCAATGCGTGACGCACGCGGAAAACCGCTCCAAATGTATTGGTCCGAAAGCGGAGATGCGCCTTTTCGCGCAAGAATTCCAGGCTGTGTTTTTTCGGTTGCAGTGGATACAATTCCGGATCAGAATCACCGAGAATCTCCACTGAATTCACTTGAATTTCAACCGACTGACCTGTACCTTGGGAACCTTCCAAGGTTCCATTGATTTGTATAGCAGCGCCCGTTGTAATGCGTTTTAAAACAGTCTCATCAAAATTTTCAAAATCCACCACGGCCTGTATGGTTTTGATCGTAGTTCCATCACTCAGCGCAATGAAGCGGTTGCTTCGGAAGGTTCGCACCCAACCAGCTATTTCCACTTGCTGACCTTTCGGCTCTGATTCGAGCAATTCTTTGACCGTAACTTTCATAAGGCTTTTATTTCGCGGGTACAAAAGAACGAACTTTTTGCGGGAACGCAGATGAATCAAACTTGGGAAACAAATCGATAACCGGAAACTTTTTTTGTGTAAAACGTTTCCGTTGTGTAAAACGTTTTTTACTTTTGCCCCCATGTCAGAAGAAAACACTGTCAAAGGGAAACTGGAAGCCTTGATTCCTCAAGTCATATCAATCTTTATGACTTATGGAATCAAGAGCGTGACGATGGACGACATCGCGCGACACTTGCGCATGTCGAAAAAAACACTCTATCAATTCGTGAC
>JBBSDD010000107.1:0-7682 GCA_038249755.1 Flavobacteriales bacterium
CTGGCGTAGTCAATTACATCAACAAGAATTACTACGCTGTCAAATTTAATGCAGAGGGTCCGGACGTAATTGAATTTAAAGGCAATACCTATAAAAACGACCAATACGATCCCGCCAAAGCCAAAATGCGAAATGGCACCCACGATCTCACAAGAGCAATAGCTCCTTTAAATGGGAGAATAGCCTATCCGACCATCGTATATCTGGACGAAAATTTCCAAATTCTAACTCCTAGTCAAGGTTTGCTACAGCCTGCCCAAATTATGCCGTTCCTCACATTTTTCGGAGATGACATATATTTGGAAAAAACCTGGGAAGAGCATAACCAGGCGCAGAACAACTGAATAAAAAATTTGACAATTTTTGGTGAAAATCAGGGTAAGAACTGCTCGGTGAATTCACTCAATGCCTAAATGTTTGATATCTTCGCACCAATTTGATACCAATTTATATCTTCCTGAAATGAGTGATGTTGCCAAACTTATTGTAAATGGTCAAACCTATGAACTTCCTTTGGTCGTAGGTACTGAAAACGAAGTAGCCATTGATATTTCAAATCTCAGATCCGAATCCGGACTCATCACACTCGACACGGGATTCAAGAATACAGGTGCCACCAAATCATCGGTGACCTTCCTAGATGGAGAAAAAGGAATTTTGCGCTATCGCGGATATCCCATCGAGCAACTCGCTGAGAAAGCTGACTTTCTGGAGGTCGCATATCTCCTCATCAATGGTGAATTGCCATCCGAAACTGAGATGGACACCTTTTCCTCCAACATTACCAAACACACGCTTATTCATGAAGATATGAAGCGCTTTTACGAAGCCTTCCCTTCGAATGCCCACCCCATGGGTATTCTTTCTTCCATGTTGTCTTCACTCAGCACATTTTATCCTGAATCGCAAAAAGCAAACCGCAGCGAAGAAGATGTCAAGCTGACGATTCACAGGCTTATCGCCAAAATAACCACACTGGCTGCCCTCTCATATAAATCAAGCAAAGGACATCCCTACATTTATCCTGACAACGATTTGACATACGTCGAAAACTTCCTGTACATGATGTTTGCTGTTCCGAGCGAAGATTATGAATTGGATCCGATCGTAGTTGATGCCTTGAATAAATTATTGATTCTTCACGCCGATCACGAGCAAAATTGCTCTACGAGCACGGTTAGAATAGTTGGTTCGTCAAAAGCCAACCTTTATTCTTCGATCTCAGCTGGCGTTTCTGCACTCTGGGGTCCTTTGCATGGCGGTGCCAATCAGGCTGTGATTGAGATGCTCGAAATGATCATTGCCGACGGTGGAGATTTCCAAAAATTCATCGACAAAGCCAAAGACAAGGATGATACTTTTCGATTGATGGGTTTTGGACACAGGGTTTACAAAAATTTTGACCCGCGAGCCACTATCATTAAAAAATCCTGCGACGAAATTCTTGAGAAAATGGGTGTCAACGACAAAGCTTTGGAGATCGCCAAGAAACTCGAAGAAGTTGCCTTGAAAGATCCTTATTTCGTAGAGCGTGGATTGTATCCGAATGTAGATTTTTACTCGGGCATTATCTACCGCGCCATTGGCATCCCTACAGAAATGTTTACTGTATTATTTGCCATAGGTCGCCTGCCAGGATGGATCGCACAGTGGAAAGAAATGGTCGGCAATTCGGAGCCAATCGGTCGCCCGAGACAAGTTTATACAGGAGCCGTAAAACGCGATTACGTACCTTTCGAAAAGAGATAATTTGCCCGTGATTCCGGGTATCCGGGAAGTTTAGAATTTTATTGTTGATTGTTTAAATAGGCTTGTCGAAACCGACGGATGCGTCTATCTTTGACTTGCACGCAGTACCAAACTCTCTACCGAAATGAAAAAAATTCTTGTTCCAACCGACTTTTCTGATGGGGCGTTCAATGCGCTTGTTCATGCGGTACAAATCGCCCGAAATTTTGATGCCGAAGTGCACGTTGTACATGCTTTTGCAATTCCACCTACCGGAACGGCGCTGATGGTAGATCTCACCGACATTTTACGGAAAAATTCAGAGGAGGAACTTGCTGTTTTGAAAAAACGCATTGAAGTCAGCCCGGTAAGCGAGAAAGTTCACCTGAGTTATGAAGCCCACCACGGAACGGTGATAGATGTGATCAACCGGGCCGTTGAAACGCATCAGGCAGACATCGTAATCATGGGCACGCAAGGGGCTAGTGGCATTACAGAAAAATGGTTGGGAACCAACACGGCTGCAGCAGCCCGCAATGTGAATGTGCCATTGATCGCCATCCCGGTTGACAGCCCATTTCGACCATTCAAAAATGTCCTTTTCGCTACGGACTTCAAGGTGGTGAAAAACTCCCGTGCCCTCAATTTTGTTGCAAAAATTGCAAAAGCCTACGAATCCCATTTACGTTTTCTCCATGTCAGAAGAAGCGATGAAGCGTCAGAATTGGAAGAAAGTGATGCTTTTAAATCTCAGATGCGGGATATCTTTAGCAAATCAGATTTAAAATTTTCTTTTATAATTGATTCCAAAATTGATCACGGTATTGAAGAAGCCTTGACCTTACATCCGGCAGAACTCCTGATAACCGTGCGCCACGAATACGGATTTTTTGAAGGCCTTTTCAGAAGTTCTGTGAGTCAAAAACTCATCAATCACGCTGCAATGCCTATTCTTATTATCAAAGGCTAAAATGTTTTGTTGACATATTGACGAAAAGAAAAAGGGAGTGATGGCTCCCTTTTTCAATCAAACATTAAACAAACTAAACATAAGGCTTAGAGGAAAAATAAAGCATTATAGTTCGCAACAAACAGGAACTTCATTTTTCCGTTACAATAATACGCATTTTAGAAGAAAAAAAATAATTCGTTCGGCACAGAATTGACCTGATCCGGATATTTACCCCTCTGCTGATTTCAGGAAAATAAAAAAGCCATCCATCAGGACAGCTTTTTTATAAGGGTGGAAGACCGGGTTTGAACCGGCGACCTCCTGAACCACAATCAGGCGCTCTAACCAACTGAGCTACAACCACCGTTTAAGAGAGCGCAAATTTACATAATTCAATGAACTCTAAGGTATCGATTTGAGAAAAAATATTTTTATGGTTCGAAGCCCTGTCCCGCAATATATCTTGCTTCGGCCCTGAGAATTTTCTCCTTTGCGATCAGACTGTTATAAATATTCTGGCCCTGGATCAAATTGATTTCCCGTGCATTTACCAAAAACAAACTGCTCTCCCCCATTTCAAAAAGTTGTCTCTCACCTTCGATGAGGCGGGTAAGCAGTTCAACGTTCTGCCTGAAAAAAACGATTTGATCACGTAGATTCTGAAGTTTTCCCAGCGTCGCATTTAATTGTGCCTGGAGTTCAACAAGCTTCAGATCATAGTCGAGCTGAAGACTGCGCATGCCGATCTTAGCCATACCCACTTGTCCGCGGGCTTCTCTGACGAAAAGGGGAAATGTCACTTTCGCGCCAAAGTCATAGTTGTTTGCAAAAAAACGGCTTTCCTGAAAAAAATCGTCGGCCGGAGATGGATAGACATTTTCTGTAAGGAAATTGTACTTGAGCTGGATCGTGGGACGGAGATATTCCGCTGCAAGCCGCCTGTCAATATCAAGCGCAAATCTATCGTAGCTGAGCAGGAGCAACTCCGGATGGTCTTGAGAAATCACCAGTGAAATATCATTAAAATCAACAATCCTTAGATTGACCCAATCCGGAGCGATGCCAGGTCGCAGAAACATGGGTCTTGTATCCTCATCCCACAGATATACACTGGCGGCGTTTACTGCGTCCAACAAGTTGTTTTGCGCCTCCCGCAAATTATAAAATCGATTCAGCACCTGGGTATAGGCTTCGACGGTATCAATGGCAGGCAGATCACCCAATAAAAAGCTTTCCCTAACCGCTCCATATCGCACGGTTGCCAACTCCAAAGCTTCAAGCGCCACATTGACGGAAACGTAACTGAGCGCCCATTCGGCGTAAGCCCTGACTGCCTCCCTGTACAAGGTGTTTCTGATCAACGTGCGCTCAACCCTACCAGCATCCTGGGCTATCTCAGCCTGTCGGAAGGCCGCCCTGCGGCTGTCCATCAACAATCCTGCACCCAGCTCGGCTGTAACGCCCACATTGATCAAACCGGCTTCCGGGACATTATTTTCAGGGTTTAGGAAGACACCACCGTTTTCTTCATAACCCGCCTGTAGAGAGAGCCCAAACCAGGTCGGAATTTCTAAACCAGCCTGAAGGGCATTGTAATATTCCGTTTGTTCGTATTCCTTCAATCTGTAATTGCCGTAAAGTAACGGATCGAATCCGCCCCTGGCCATTTGCATTTTTCTGTCAGCCATATCAATCTGAAGGTCAGCCTGAACAGATACAGGATGATATGCTTCCACCCAGCGCATGTAATCCGAAAAGCTCAGAACGGAATCGATTTTTTCGGGATTAATCGACAAGGTATCTACCCCCTGGCCTACTGACAATATTGGGCACATGAAGCATATAATGAAATGCAGACGCTTCATTTGGATTCCAAAGGTGTGGATACAGTAGAATCTCCATCGCTATTGAAGTAATAATCCGGTGGAAAACCACTAATCTGCCGCCAGATTTCATACCACAATGGGACGTTTTTCATTAACATGATGCCGTTTGATCCGGTACCCACCCTCAAATCATCGGGCCACGAAATTTCATCTTCATCGGGCACCACCATAATCCGGTATTTTCCATTGGGCGAAATAAAATTATCAATCGCGATGATCCTCCCTTCAAAAGTTCCATTGCTCAATTGAGGCCATCCGGAAAAAACGATGGCGGGCCAGCCATCAAACATCAATCGCACGGGATTGCCCATGCGCATCAGCGGAAAATCTACCGGAGCCACAAACAGTTCTACAGCCAGGTCATACTCTTCCGGCATGATGCTCACTATTTCAGTGCCTTGTGCAATTGTTTCTCCGATACCTTCGGAAATGCTCTGTGTAATATATCCATTTACAGCGGCCGTGATAAAATAATTGTCTTGCCGGACTCTGTAATTGGATAATTCATTTTCCAGTTTGGAAACCTGCGCTTCTGTATCATAATAGGTTGAGAGTGCTGAATTCTTCTCGGAGCGGGCTTTGCTCAATCTTTCTGTAAAGTCATTTTGAACGGATTGAAGTTCAATACGCGAAATTTCCAGTTGATTCCTGGCAGAAAGCAACTTATTTTCAGCACTGATCATCCCGGCCTTCATCTCCTGAATCCTCAATCGGCGCGTTTCTAAATCTGTAAGGGATTTCAAGCCCTGATCATACAGTTCTTCCATCCGCTTCACGCGTTGTTCAGCAATTTGAAATTCGAGCTGTGCCGCCTGGTAATCGATACTATCCGAAATAACGCGTAATTCACTTTGTCTTAATGTATTTTGCGCCTGCTCCAATCTGTTTGCCAATGATTTATTTAGTGCGAGAATCTGCTGTCCCAAGGCTTCGCTTTTTTCCATGTAATTGGTGGCCGCGCTGCTTTTCGAGGAAATTTGCTCTGAAGTGCGTTCGAGCAATTGCGGATCAAAATAGAAGTCTTTGATCTCAGAAATTTGTAGAATGGTATCTCCTTTTTTCACATGTTGACCTTCCCTGATATACCATTTTTCAATCCTTCCGGGAATGATATTCTGAACAGTTTGTGGACGTTGAGAAGGATAAAGGGTGGTAAGCTTTCCCGGAGCCCGAACATTTTGCGTCCAGGGAAGAAAAAGAAATCCACACAAAATCACAAGTGTGATCCCAAAAATCCGCGTCCCGTTGAGTGATTTATTGGAATCTTTCACAGAACGCAAACTGGCATATTTCTCGTGATAGATATCTTTGTTTACACTATTATCTGATATATCGAGCATACTCCGATTTTTTAAATGTTTCAAAATTGCTCTGAATGCTCACCTTGCCTTTTTCAAGACAAATGACATTGTTGAATTTTCTTATCAAATCACCGTCGTGGCTGACTACCAAAACCGTCCACGGTTTTCCAATTAAAAAATTTACAAATTTTTCTTTTTCATCCAGGGTTAGATTGGCGGATTCTAATTCGAGTAACAGTAATTTGGGACTGGAAACAACGCTTCTCGCCAGAATAATCTTACGCAGCAAGGCTTTGGCCATACCGAGGCCTTCAGACATCAGCTTAGTATCCAGGCCTTTGTCCAGACGGTTTATAGCTCTGACGGCACTGACAGCCTCAAGCGCTTCCCAAATATCTTCATCGGTTACATCAGGCTTTCCAATGGTAATGTTTTCACGAACGGTTCCTTTAAATATATTTTCCTGCCAAAGGCTATCGCCCATCTGAAACCGCAGAATATCCAGACGCAAAGCCGAAAGTGATATGTCATTTATAGCAATGCGACCCTCATAATTGTCATATACCCCGGTTAATAATTGCATCAGGGTGCTTTTACCCGATCCTGATGGCCCCGTGATGACGACCTTTTCACCTGAAGAAATTTCTAAATTAATTCCGTCAACTGTTGGAGTGTCAGCATCCGAATACTGAAATCGAACATTTTCAAGTGAAATATCGAAGCCCAATTTTTCCCCATTGGTGAAGGATAACCGATCTTCACTCTCCACAGGCAAGTCGGTAACATATCCGATTTTTTCAAGAGACGTTAGCACATCATACACATTCTCAAGGCCAACAATGAGCTTTTCTATAGAATTCATGATCGTGATAATTATAATTTCAGCTGCAACAAATTGACCAAGGCTGATTTGATTTTCAATCAAAAGTATACTTCCGTTAATCAGCAGAGCTGCCATAGTGAGCACCTTGAAAGCAATCATCACTTTAAACTGCATGATGAGTACAGCAAAATGAGATCTTCTGAATTTAAGATATTGAAGAATAAGTTTATCAGCCCGAACCAAAGGCAGTTCTGTAATACCGGCCAACTTAAAAGTCGCCAGTGACCGCGCGAGTTCTTCCAGCCAATAGGCAATCTTATATTTTTCAGTAGACTCCTGAAGGGAGCTCTTGATTCCCGCTGGCCCTGTATACCTAAGTACCAAGGTAATAACGACAATCACAACCAATGAAAAGAAAAGAAAAAACGGGTGATAAACCGAAATAAGGAGGAGCCCAAAAAATATTTGCAGGGCAGCAATCGGATAGTCGATGAGTAATTTGGCAAGACCTTTTTGTAAAATGACTGTATCAAAAAATTGATTGACCATTTCCGGGGCATATCGATTCTGAAAAGCGCTTATCTTGAGCCGCGGTATCCTCACAGCAAATTCGAATGATGAATTCGCGAATATGCGTTGTTGAAGTTTTTCAGCATAAGTAATCTGCATGACCTGAAATATTCCCGAAACGGCTACTCCAGCCACTACAACCACAACAAGGATGATCCAGGATGAAGTGACCCGACCCCCCAGGATATAATTGACAATGGCTTGAATTCCCAGCGGAAGGGTGAGTGCGATAATTCCATTGAGTACCGCGTAGAAGAATATCAATTTTACTGTTCTACTCTCTTTTTTCAAAAGTCGCTTCAAACGTTGAGCAGGCCGGAAATAATTAAACTCTACTTTCTCCATCTCTCTAAACTACTAAAAATAATTTCTTTATAAAATTCAAAACTCGCATCTTCACTTTTGTGCAAATCTGTAAGGGA
>JBBSDD010000108.1:0-7657 GCA_038249755.1 Flavobacteriales bacterium
GATTATCAAGGTCGGCTTCTTCGCCCCGGATGACACCGATGGTGCGAATTCCAAATAAAGCGCCCGCGGCCGCTGTCGCAGCGATATGATTTGAATGCGCACCCCCGAAAGTGAGGATGGATTCTGCCCCGCGCTGAATGGCTTGAGCCAAATTGTGTTCCAGTTTTCGCCATTTATTTCCCGACACTTCCGGATGAATCAAGTCATCGCGTTTCACGTAAAGTGTGATGCCCAATTGATTCAGCATACCGAAAGGCACCTCTTCCAAAGGAGAAGGTGTGCGAAAAACAGGTTCTTCCATCGCACGAAAATACAACCTCGGAATATATTAAACCGATATGTTTATTTTCGCCCCATGTCAGGATTAAAAGCATGTTTTTCTGTGGGCATCCGGGAAGCGGGCTGCGATGAAGCTGGCCGTGGCTGTCTGGCGGGCCCTGTCACAGCGGCGGCAGTTATTTTGCCGGAAGGCTGGAATCACCCTTTCCTGAATGATTCAAAAAAACTCACGGCCACGCGCCGGGAAATAGTCCGCGAATCGATCGAATCTGAGGCGGTTCACTGGGCTGTTGGCACCGTGAGTCCGGTGGAAATCGATGACATCAACATTCTTCAGGCCTCTTTTCTCGCCATGCACCGCGCACTTGATCAATTGCAGCTTTCGCCGGAATGTCTGTTGATTGATGGAAATCGCTTTCGCAATTATAAGAATCTGCCTCATCACTGTATCGTAAAAGGGGACGGTATTTACCGATCAATTGCGGCGGCATCCATTTTGGCAAAAACGCACCGCGATCAATACATGACAACGCTGCACAGCACGTTTACGGAATACAACTGGGCTCAAAACAAAGGTTATCCCACTGCCGAACACCGCGCAGCGATTGCGCGATATGGTCCCTGCGATCACCACCGCAAATCATTCGCCCTGCTGCCTGCGCTTTTATTGGAAATATAGCTGTCCGCTGTTCACAGCAATCTGTGCAAAGCCTTTACGAATCTTTCATTTATGGCAGGTGGCCCGTGTTAACTTTGGTCATAAATAAGGTATAGATTGAGAAGAATAGTTTTTGCCGTTTTGTTTTTCGGATTGGTCATTGGCGCCATGTTTTGGTTTTACACCAGTTTTGATAAATCTGATCCAAAACGCGCGGACGCTCTTCGGGCGGTGCCGGCAGGTGCGGCCTTGATTTTCGAAACAGATGATGCCGCCGACATCTGGCGCGACCTTTCTCAAACCAATATGATCTGGGAAGAATTGCGCGCCACGGATCTGTATTTCAGGCTCGATCAGGCCGCCCATGCCATCGACAGCGCCATGCGCAACGAAGACGCCCTGCGCAGTTACATGGCCAATAAACCCATTGCCATATCTGTACATTCGGCGGGTGCGCGAAGTTTTAGTTATCTGCTCAGCCTGCAGCTGAGCGACGATGGCACTGAATCAGAAATCAAAGAAGCCATCGCGGCCCTCTTCAGGCCCCGCGAGGCCGTTACTACAAAGACCTACGACGGCGTAGAACTGATCACATTAAAACCAACGTATTTTGACGAGACCATTTATTATTTCATTCACGAAGGCCTTCTGGTCCTGAGTTTTTCAACCCTGATTGCAGAGGAGTCCATACGTACCCTTTTGCAGGAAACATCCGTGCTCTCAACGAAAGCTTTTGCAGCGGTGCGGAAAACCCGGGGAAGTGACGCCCGTGGGCAACTCTATGTCAATTACCAGCAGCTCAAAAGTATACTTGTCCAGTATGCAGCCAAAGCCCATCGCAATCACACATTTTTCCAACAGAATTATGCAGGTTGGTCTGCGCTGGACGTGTCGCTCAAGGCAAATGCTATTGTAATGAACGGCTTTGTGCAAAGTCCGGATAGCACCAATGCCTGGCTCGGTGCATTTCAGGGACTCGCCGCTCCAAAAATGGATGTATTGCGCTACATGCCTTCAAATACAGCATATTTTGCTTTTTTCGGATACGGTGTTTTTGCCGATTTCAGGAAAAAACAATTGCGTATAACTGAGCAGATAAAAGGAAAATTTGCCCTGGAAGAAACGCGCAAAGGGTATGACAAACGATGCACTTGCGATAGTGAAGCGCTGGGGCTGAGCTGGATTGGCAATCAGTCAGCCACATTTGTTACTGAGCCGGCATCGGAGGAATATGCCCAGAATCAGTTTGCCATATTCACTGCGACGGACCCATCAAAGGCACTGAGCGATCTCACCGATTTTGGAGCTGGTGTTCAAAACGCCGAAAATCTAAAGTCCGAATCAGAAACATACCGGGATATTGAAATCAAAAGGCTGCCAATCGGTAGGTTTTATTCCGACATGCTCGGCGAATCTTTTGGCGGCATCGAGAATCCATATATGGTCAGATACGATAACATGATCATTTTGGGCAATTCCTTAAATGGGATCCGAACCCTGATCAATGCCCTGATCGCTGAGCGCACCCTGGCCAACGATAAGGCTTTTGCGGGTCTTGAAAATCAAATTTCCGGAACGTCAAACTTTCTAATTTACAGTTCGCTGGCGAGATCTCCATTCATCTACCAACACATTTTAGACGAAAAGCACGCTACCGGAATAGCTGGTCAGTCGGAATTGCTGCGATCGTTTCAGGCTTTTGTGTATCAGGTGAGTTATTACAAAAATGACCTCTATTACAACAATGTTTATTTCCGTCACAACCCGGATTACAAGCAGGAAACCAATAGTCTATGGGAAATTCCACTCGGAGCATCAGTGAGCAGACGACCTTACTTGCTCACCAACCACTACACCAAGGCGCTGGAAATATTTATGCAGGACGACAGCAACCACGTATATCTGCTGAGCAATACCGGGAAAGTGCTTTGGGATATGCCTGTAGATGGTCCTATCATTGGCGATGTACAGCAGGTGGACGTATACCGCAACAGCAAATTTCAGATTCTTTTTAGCACCACAAAGTCCATTTATCTCATTGATCGGAATGGCAATGGGGTAGAATCTTATCCCGTGCGTTTGCCAGCACCGGCGAGCAGTGAAGTATCGGCAGTGGATTACGATAAGAACCGTGATTATCGTTTTTTCATTGGGGTGCAGGGTGGCGGAATTCTGGCTTATGACATCAAAGGCAAACCAGTAGATGGTTGGCAGTTTAAGGGATTTCCGTCTGATATCACCGGGAAGGTAGAACACATCCGGGTCCGATCACGCGATTATCTTTTTGCCTTGAGCAAAGCCGGTGATGTCTTGCTGCTCGACCGTCAGGGCAAGCCGCGGCATGAAGTACGAAACCGTGCGGTGGGTTTGATGCCCGGCGGATTTCAGGTAAATCCAGGAGTCAATTCAATCGAAGAAGGCGGTCTTTACTACATGGACAGCCTCGGGATAGCGTATCGTTTGGGGTTTGATGACAGGTTGGTGAAATACACCATGGCAACGGATAAACCACGTGCTTATGATTTCAAAGACCTGAATGGCGACGGCGAGCGCGAATTGATTGTACTCACCGACAATCATCTGGAGACTTATGAACTCAGTGGAAAGCGGATTTTTAAAAATGATATTGATGATGAAGGGTTGACCAATTTGCAATATTTCCGATTCCCGGATGGAAAAGTCTGTATTGGATTGTCTTCTGAGACCACTTCGCAAATCATGCTCTACAACGCGGACGGATCGACTTACAAGGGTTTTCCGCTTTACGGCTCACTTCCTTTTGCCATCGGAGATATGAACCGTGATGGATACTTCAACCTCATCACCGCAAACCGGGAGGGTTTCGTTTATGCGTATGCGATTGAATAAAAAACCCGGATAAAACTTGTACGGGTTTCATATTCAAAACTTTCTAATCACTCTGCCTCCGGCAGACAGGTACTCACTACGATGTGCGATTACAGGCGCGTATCCGCTATAAGCGGTGGCCGTGATCTATTCGCACATGTTCGCTCTTAGCGTTGCTTATCTAATCGCGGCTAAATTGCAATGCATCACAATCGTCAAAAGAATATGAGTTCCAGGAAGCGTTACTCATATCACCGCAGCATTTCAACTTGGCGCAACGGAGCGCTCTCAGCGAAGCTAAATGCTGCCTTAGAATACGAAGCGGGGCCTTAGGCTAAAGCCTAAAGAAAGAGCGATTAAATTTGTTGGGCTAAAGCCCAATACATCCACTCCCATTTTCCGGGGGCTAAAGCCACCCGGCAAATGGAATTACAATCTATTTATTTATCCATATAAAAATGGAAAGCCTATTGCACCACATGTGTAATAATCAAAAATATCCCATCAATGAATTTTTGGACCATGAAAATATATATGAGCAATGATTACAATTGCCGGGTGGCTTTAGCTCCCGGCAATAAGAGGCTGTCGGGTTGGGGCTTTAGCCCAACAATTTAATGATTCTTTCCGATGGCTTTAGCCAAACCTTTTCATTATCATAACCGAGGGAAAAATCCAATTTCAGGAAATAAGAAATTTAAACAACCGGCGTATTCTTCACCTTGGCAGTATTTACCTTCGGTGAGACCGCCGCTAAGTTCCCTTCGGTCGGTTCTCACTTTGTTCGTGTTCATACTTAATACTTAACACTTCATACCCAATACATGGTACAAATCACTGATAACCACTACTTCACCCTTTCGCTATATTGACCTGTTCGTGTGTCAATTTTCACCCGGTCACCCGTATCGATAAAAAGCGGAACCCTCACTTCAGCACCTGTGTCGATCGTCGCTTTTTTCATGGTGTTGGTAGCCGTATCACCGCGAAGACCGGGTTCGGTATATGTGATTTCCGCTTCGATAAAAGAGGGGAGTTCCACACTCAGAGCCATTTCCTCTTCCGCGTGAAACATGATGGTGCATACCATGCCTTCGCGCAGGAATTCTGGTTTTTCGATCAGATGGCCCTCGAGAAAAACCTGTTCAAATGTTTCGATGTGCATGAAGTGATAGCCATTGTTTTCGGGGTAGAGATATTGATAAGGACGGTATTCGATGCGCACGATTTCAATGGCGTGACCAGATGAAAAAGTGTGATCGATCGTTCTCCCGTTTTCGAGATTTTTGATCTTGGTGCGCACAAAAGCCGACCCTTTGCCGGGCTTCACATGTTGAAATCCTACAATCGTGTAGAGCTTGCCGTTGAATTTCATGCAAAGTCCGTTTTTTATATCTGCCGTAGTAGCCATATCGTGTATTTTAGATTTCCAAAAGTAGAAAATTAAAGAGGCTTGAATTCCTCTATGTGGATTTTTTGATCGCAAAACTGATACTCTTTCCCCTGATTGTTTGAGGCTACGATGATTAGCCGATCCTTGCGCACCTCCGCCACAGTGGATTGATACCATTCGATGCCGGCACGATCAAGATTGGAAATGGGTTCATCCAAAAATACGCCGCGCGTATTGCTGAAAAGGGCCAGGCCAAGTCGCAATCGTTGTTTCATGCCCGAGGAAAAATACTTGACCTGTTTGTCGGCTGATTTCTCAAGCTGAATGCGCGCGGGGAAAGTATCGAGGGTCATTTCCGCGAAAGCGGGCTTCAGAGAAAAGTGAAATCTGGCCATCTCAGTCAGGGTGAGCTCTTCATACAATTCCAGGTAGGGGCTGCAAAAGCTGAAATAGCGGTAGATGTCTGTTCTGGCTATTTCTTTTCCATTGAGGTGGTACGTAATGGCGCCCTGGGTTACGGGCGCATAACCGAGCAGCGTGCGAAGTGCGGTACTTTTGCCCGAACCATTACCGCCAAGGATCACATAAGCGGATGTCGACGAGAGCTGTGCGTCCCAGTTTCGGAAAATCCAATCGCGGTTAAATCGCTTTCCAACCTGATGAAGTTTTATTTCAAACATGGGTTTTATCCGCGCATAATGCCTTTGGCAGAACCTCGAATGAAGGCGAGAATCAGATCTTTTTCGGGGCTGTTGGGCATTGTTTCTTCCACCATGGTGATGGCTTTTGTGGTATTTGTGTTGTGAACGTATATCACCCTGTAAATATCCTCAATTTGCTGAATGGTGGCATCTTCAAATCCACGTCTTCGCAGTCCTACGGAATTGATACCGACGTATGTCAATGGTTCTCTTGCTGCTTTTACAAAAGGAGGAACATTTTTTCGCACGTGCGAACCACCCGCCACAAAAGCATGTGCCCCAATGGTAACAAATTGTTGTACAGCCACCACGCCTTCAAGAATGGCGTAATCTTCAATGTTTACATGTCCGGCGATATTGGCCGAATTGGCCAGGATGCAATGATTGCCCACTTGCGTATCGTGGCCGAGGTGGGTATAGGCCATGAGAAGACAATTGTTGCCGACACTTGTTTTGTAACGATCCACGGTGCCCCGGTTGATTGTTACGCATTCCCGGATGGTGGTATTGTCGCCGATTTCAGCAGTTGTGATTTCGCCGGCAAATTTTAAATCCTGCGGAATGGCTGAAATAACAGCTCCGGGAAATATGCGGCAATTTTTTCCGATACGTGCCCCATCCATGATCACCACGTTGGAGGCTATCCAGGTGCCGTCACCAATTTCCACATCCCCTTCGATGTACGTGAAAGGGCCAATCTCAACTCCTTTGCCAATTTTGGCATTTGGATGAATGCTTGCGAGGCTGTTGCTCATTTACACTTTGTCCTTAATTATTTGTGCCATCAAATCCCCTTCCGATACCACGACTCCGTTTACATAAGCCCGTCCGCGCATTTGCACAATACCGCGCCGGATGGGGGCAGTGAGTTCCAATCGAAATACAAGTGTATCTCCAGGTATCACCTTGCGCTTGAATTTTACGTTGTCAATTTTCATAAAATACGTGCTCCACAATTCGGGGTTTTCCACATTGTGCAGTGCCAAAACTCCACCCACCTGTGCCATGGCTTCGATTTGCAATACGCCCGGCATTACAGGGTTTCCTGGAAAGTGTCCCTGAAAAAAGGGCTCATTGAAAGTCACATTTTTTACGCCGACTACAAGATTTTCTTCCAGTTCAATTATTTTGTCGATCATCAGAAACGGATACCGGTGCGGCAAAATCTGCATGATCTTGTTGACGTCGTAGATCGGTTCTTTGGTGAGGTCGAAATCAGGTGTTTTTTTCTTTTCGTCGCGGATGAGACCTTTGATAATCTTGCCAAAATTCACATTTCCGGCATGTCCCGGACGCGCTGCGAGGATGTGCCCACGAATGGGTCGGCCTACCAAAGCGAGGTCGCCGAGGATGTCGAGCAGTTTGTGTCGCGCTGGTTCGTTTTCAAATTTTAATTTGATAGTGTTTAATACACCGATGCCCTCAACCTTAATTTTCAGATGCTCTTTGCCGAGCAATTTGGCCAAGGCCTGATATTCTTCCTGCGATCTTTCACGCTCCACCAGCACAATGGCATTGTCAAGATCGCCTCCTTTGATGAGGTTGTTTTTCGCAAGTTCTTCTATTTCCCGAAGGAAAACGAAAGTCCTGCAAGGCGCAATTTCTTTTTTAAATTCGCTGATCTCATACATCGAGGCATGCTGTGTGCCGAGCACGGGAGAGTTATAATCGACCATCACCGTAATGCGAAGTTCCTGACCCGGCGTAGGCACAGCCAGCATTTCCACATAACCGCGGTCATCTTCGTAGTACAAATTTTCTTTCAAGGTGAAATAATCC